>NZ_JBEFDG010000017.1:0-85041 GCF_040137905.1 Corticimicrobacter sp. | reverse complement strand
GACGCCACGACGCGCCATTACCTTGATCTCCACTGCTTGCTCCTGAGTCAACATTGTCGGTGGCCAAAAGGCCACCATCATTGCCCAGGTGGGTCAGTATTACATCGGCGCTAACAGAAATGGGCTGCATGGCGCATGCGCGGCGCAAGTTCCACGAACTGAACCAGTCGGGCAAAAGCCAGATCGCCGAACCGGCGTTGACCTTGATCCAGGTGCTGTATGCCATTGAGGCTCAGGCCAAGAGCCTAGCGTCAGAAGAACGACAGCGATTACGCCAGGAACAGGCCCGGCCATTAGCCGATGCGCTATATGCCTGGATGCTCGCGCATCGGGAAAAGGTGTCGGACAACAGCGGCACCAGCCGCGCCTTGGACTAGAGCTTGAAACGCTGGGCAGCGCTGACGCGCTACCTGGATGATGGGCACCTGCCCATCGACAATAACCGGGTGGAAAACCAGATCCGGCCGGTGGCGTTGGGGCGCAAGAACTGGTTGTTCGCAGGATCGCTGCGGGCAGGACGGCGGGCGGCTGCCGACGCTGCCCAATAGCAGGATCGGAGAACTGACCGTCAAGGTGGGGTCGTCGGACGCTTCCGGCGACTGACCCGAGATTATTAGCGGCTGCCAGAAACCCTTGCCGGCCGCACTTCGTTGTGTTTGCCATGCTCATGCTGAACAACATGCGGCAGAGATTAAGTCCATAACACGCTCTAAGCGTGGAAAAATATTTTTGGCTTATGTGATTAACACATCAATTCCGTTCAAATTTATACGACAACACCACTTTGAAATGGGATCTTTTTGAAACTCATTCAATACTGCAAAACCTTCAGCCAGTAAATATTCTTTTTCACCATTTTCATAGTGATTGTATTCATATATTGCTACAGGCCTACCAACCCACAGCATGATTTTTTGTCCTGAGGAGTCTTCGATTTCATCATCTTTAGAGAGAAGAACCAAATCTTTATCTATTAGCGAATTGAAGTCCACTCTGATTCTTGGCTTATCCATTCCTGATCACATAACGCCTACAAAACCAGCAAATATAGCAGTCTACAAATCAAATGGAAGCATGGTCCCTGCCTGGAATCTCTCATTGCAAGGCGGAGGGTCTTGGTTTGATGGCCGTACTGCATTTAGCGGCATCATTTTGTGCTGATGATGGGCATCGTCTGGGAAGGCCTGCCGCAGGAGCTTGGCTACGGCTCTGGCATGCCTAAAAATTTGCGGATCGATAATTTTCACTATTGGTAGATTCCAACTTTCACCCCACTCCCAAAACCACTCCCACCATCCCCCCCACCAACGCGACCCCCTTCCCCAGCACTCCTTCATCAAAATCAAACTCAGCCGTATGGTGCCCACTGGGCAGATCCGCCCCCAGCACTATATAAGCCGTCTTTCCCCCCCGAGCAGCCACCGCATGCGTCATCAACGTGGCATCTTCACTGACACGCACATCGTAGCGATTCACCGTGTCCCGAAAGGCACCACTGCACTGCGCAACTTCCCTCGCCCACGCCACCATATCGGCAGGGTTTTCCCAGTCTCGCGCTTCGCCGATCAGCCGAATATCCGCCTCCAGTTGATGCGCAGCCGCCGTCCCTGAAATCAGTGCCTGTACACGGGGATCCAGTGCGTCCAGGTCGTGCTGGCGCTCGGCGCGCAATTCGACGCCGAAGCGGGCTTCGTCCGGGACGATATTGAGAGCCTGGCCGGCGTGCATGGTGCCGACGTTTACGCGGATGCCCGGTTGGCCGGACTGCGCCAGGGCGTGCAGGCCGAGGGTGGCCTGGCAGGCACCGAGCAGCGCGTTGCGGCCGGTCTCCGGGGCGCGGCCGGCGTGGGCGGGGGCTCCGCGATAGGTCACGCTGTACTTGCGCGTGGCCAGGAAGCCGACCGGGTCCAGTGCCACGGTATCGGAGGGGACGCCCAGGCCGATATGAAAGCCCAGGAACACATCCACGTCATCGAGCCAGCCCTGTTCCACGATGGCGCGGGCACCGCGGGTACCCTCTTCTGCCGGCTGGAAGATCAGGCGCAGGGTGCCGCACAGGTGTGCTTTCTGCGTGGACATGATCTGGGCGATACCCAGTGCGATGGCCAGATGCCCGTCATGTCCACAGGCATGCATGACGCCGGTGTGCTGCGAGTGCCAGCCTTCCTCGGCGGGGCGATGGCCCTGCCCTTGTGTGTCTACTTCGTGGATCGGCAGTGCATCGAGGTCGGCACGGATGGCGACGGTGGGGCCGGGCCGGTCGAAATGCAGTTCGGCAATGCAGCCGGTGTGCGCAGGGCCTTCCGCGGGGGCACCCAGGATCTTGCTGCCGATGACGGGTGCGCCGGTCTTGATGTCGAAGCCGAGCGCTTCGACATACCGCGCCACGTAGGCGGTGGTGGCGGCTTCCTGCCAGCCCAGTTCGGGATGGGCATGCAGGTGTCGGCGCCATTGCACCAGTTTGGGGATCAGGGCCTGGGCCTGTTCGGCCATGGACCGGACAAGCGCAGGGTTGGGGACTGGCAAGGTAACGGTGGTCATGGCGAACAGAAATTCAATATATTGGAGGAATGAAACCTAGATGTATGAAACCGGCATCCGCGTATTCATGATCCAGAGCACATTGGCGGCCGTCTCGGTCTCGTTGCGCAGGAAATGGGTCTGCGTGCTGTCGAACTGAAAGCTGTCGCCCGCTTCCAGCCGGGCCTGCTGGCTGCCCACACCCAGGGTGAGCTGGCCGTCGAGTACCAGGCCGGCCTTTTCTCCCGGCCCGATCAGCACTTCGTCAGCGCTGGTATGGGGCGGGATTTCGATGATCATGAACTGGATGTCGTGCTTGCCGTGCGGTGTCAGCAACTGCTTGTTCAGCGGGCCGACGCTGAAGTGCGGGCGCTGCGCTGCGCGGCGCACGAAGTCGTGCTCGGCGCTGGGCTGCGCTTCTTCCTCATCGGTTTCCAGCAGGTCGGAAAGCGGTACGTCCAGCGCCATGCGCAGCCGTTCCAGGGTACGCAGCGAAGGGTTGGCGATGCCTCGCTCGACCTGACTGATCATACCGACGGAGACGCCGGCCTTGAGGGCGAGTTCGTTGACGGTCATCTTGCGCGTGCGGCGCAGGGCACGGATACGGGCACCGGGGCGGGCTGCAGCTGTCGAGTCGGGCATAACGAAATTTCAAGATTTTGAGTTGATTTCATTATATTTATATTTTTGCCTCTGTGTCGCCTATGTGCCGTCTCGTGCTGTATTCCCGCCCTGTGGGGGTCTTCAGGTTGCGTTTCGGATACGCTCGGCAATGTCCTGGCCGACGTCGGTTGTTCTGGCCTGACCACCCAGGTCGGGCGTGTGTGGCCCCTGCTTGAGCGAGTCCTCGATGGCGCGCACGATGGCGTCATGAGCCTCTGCATGACCCAGGAATTGCAGCATCAGCGCACCGCTCCAGATCATGGCAATGGGGTTGGCGATGCCCTTGCCGTAGATGTCGGGTGCCGAGCCGTGCACGGGTTCGAACAGCGAGGGGAAATCACGCTCCGGGTTCAGGTTGGCCGACGGTGCCAGCCCGATGGTGCCGGTGCAGGCCGGGCCGAGGTCGGAGAGGATGTCACCGAACAGGTTGGAGGCCACCACCACGTCGAAACGCTGCGGTTGCAGTACGAAGCGGGCGGTGAGGATATCGATGTGCTGCTTGTCCACTGCGATGTCCGGATAGTCGGCACCGATGGCATCGGCTCGCCGATCCCACCAGGGCATGCTGATGGCGATGCCGTTGCTCTTGGTGGCGACGGTCAGCTTGCGCTTGCGCTGTTGCGCCAGTTCGTAGGCAAACCTGAGGACGCGGTCGGTGCCCTTGCGCGAGAACACCGATTCCTGGATGACGATTTCGCGGTCCGTGCCCTCGAACAGGATGCCGCCGAGGTTGGTGTATTCGCCTTCGGTGTTCTCGCGCACGACCAGAAAGTCGATGTCGCCGGCCTTGCGTCCGGTCAGCGGGCATGGCACGCCGTCGAACAGGCGTACCGGGCGCAGGTTGATGTACTGGTCGAACTCGCGCCTGAATTTAAGCAGCGAGCCCCACAGGGAGATATGGTCGGGCGTGGTGGCGGGCCAGCCGACGGCACCGAAATAGATGGCGTCATAGCCCGAGAGCTGTGCCTTCCAGTCCTCGGGCATCATGGCTCCGGTTTGCTGATAGTAGTCGCAGTTGGCCCAGTCGATGGTGTCGATCTGCAGGCTGATGCCAAAGCGCTGTGCGGCAGCTTCCAGCACGCGCAGGCCTTCCGGCATCACTTCCCGGCCGATGCCGTCTCCGGCGATGGCGGCGATTTTCAGTGTCTGGCTCATGGTCTCTTCCTGTTGTGGTGTTGTGTCAGCCGCTCATCGTAAGCCTCGCTACCATCACCTACAATGAGCCATCTTGTGAACTGAATATTCACACATCATGAATAAAGATCCATTGCCGGAAGACCTGCGGGTATTCTGCGCGGTCGTCAGGCACGCCGGGTTTTCGGCGGCGGCGCGGCAGCTTGGCGCGTCGCCGGCCTATGTGACCAAGCGCATCCATGTGCTGGAGGCGGTGCTGCAGACGACGCTGCTGCATCGCACGACCCGGCGCGTGGCCGTGACGCCGGCTGGCGAGCGTGTCTACCACTGGGCGCTGCGGATTCTCGATGATGTCGAGCAACTGGTGGATGACATCAGCGCCACCCGGCGTGCCCCGCGCGGCGTGTTGCGGGTCTGCAGCAGCATCGGCTTTGGCCGGCGCGTGGTGGGGCCGGCCCTGTCGCAGTTTGCCCGCGAGCACCCGGCGGTGCAGGTGCGCTTCGAGGTGTTCGACCATCTGGTTGATATCGCGGCGGCGGGTTTCGATCTGGATATCCGCGTGGGGGAAGACATTGCGCCGGACATGATTGCGCGTCGTCTGGCGGACAACAGCCGCATCCTGTGCGCGGCACCCGAGTACCTGGCGCGGCGCGGCGAGCCGCGCTCGCTGCAGGAACTGGCGGCGCACGACTGCCTGGTGATCAAGGAGCGCGACCACCCTTTCGGAATCTGGCGTCTGCAGCATGGTCGCCAGGAAAGCCGCGTCAAGGTGCAGGGACCGCTGTCCACCAATCACGGTGAAATGGCCGTGCAATGGGCGGTAGACGGCCATGGCGTGATCCTGCGTTCGCAATGGGACGTGGCACCACTGATCCAGGCGGGAAAGCTGGTGCATATCCTGGCCGACTACCGGCAGGAGGCCAATGTCTGGGCGGTCTACCCGTCGCGGCTCAATGCCTCGGCCAAGGTGCGGGTGTTCGTGGAATTTTTGCAGCGCAGCCTGGATCGGGGGTTTCCCTAGTAACGGCAGCTCGGAGCGCCGGGGATAATGGATCGCGCCAGCCCGAATCCGTACGCTACACCTTTCCTGCCATGTCTGTGCCCATCAAACTCGATCGACTCGACCTGCGTATTCTGTCGCAACTGCAGCAGAATGGCCGAATGACCAATGTGGTGCTGGCCGATGCCGTCGGCCTGTCTGCCAGCCCGTGCCTGATTCGCGTCAAGCGGCTTGAAAAGGCCGGCTACATCGAGGGCTACAGCGCGCAGATCAACCTCAACAAGCTGGGCGATGTGCTGACGGTGTTTACCGAGGTGACGCTGAACGATCATCATCGCGAGGATTTCCAGCGGTTCGAGACGGCCATCCGTGATGTCGACGAACTGGTCGAGTGCCATCTCATCAGCGGCGGCTATGACTACCTGCTGAAATTCATGACGCGCGGCGTGGCTCACTACCAGCAGATCATCGAGGGCCTGCTGGAGCGCGATATCGGCATCGAGCAGTATTTCAGCTATATCGTGATCAAGTCGCCCATCGTCAAGAAACAGTATCTCGTCGAGCGGCTGTTCCCGGCTGTGGCGTAGGCCAGGTACCCGTATGAACCTGGCCGCTTGATCAGTCTGCCTGCTGCAGCATATCGAGCATCCGCGTCAACTGCGCATCGGCATGGGCCAGCTTGTCGGCCGGCACGTCGGCAGTGGACTGCACCGCAGCCTGAGGGGCCGAATAGTCCATGTAGGCCATGACATTGCTGTCGCCCCAGAAAAACGGATAGATCAGGGCGAAGTCATCCTCCGAGGGCAGTTTCTCGTCCTGCAACTGCTGGGCAAACACCAGCAGCGGCAGGATTTCCAGATAGTTTTCCGAGGCCATCACGATCCCGACCTGCCAGCATTGCGTCGGTTCGTCGTAGCTGACGACGGTGCCGGTACGCACATCGTTGCGCCACATCTCCAGGATGGCCTGGTTGGTTTCGCAGCGATAGGCCTGCAGGTCGCTGGCCGTCAGCGGCTGGTCGCCGTATTTTTCCCGGCTGTTCCACCATTGCAGCCATGCCGCGGTAAGTTCGGCGTTGCGCGGCGCAGCCTGGAGAAAGGCTTGCAGCCGCTCGGGGCTGATCGTGGCGCGCAGGAAAAAGGAATGCGGTTCAGACATGCAGGGTGGGCTCCGTTTGAAGATGACACCAATAGCGGAGCACCAGTATAGCGAGAGGCTGCTTTCCTCAATCCAGTGCCAGTACGACATAGACTTTGCGCAGGGTTTCGGTGATCTCCCAGACCCCCGTGGTATTACGCGGAAAGAACAGCGTATCGCCGGCATGGATCCTGACGGGTGCCTGGCCCGTCGGGGTGAAGGTGCAGGCACCCGACAGGATATGCATCACTTCGGCGTTGTCGAGCTGGCGTTCGAAGCGGCCCGGTGCGCACTCCCACAGCCCTGTTCCGTGTTCTTCGGCCCCTGCCAGCATGACCTCCAGTGTGCGGGTATGGATGGGTTTGCCGTCCAGCGGCCGTGACACGGTGCCGGAGTCCAGCAGGCCGGTTGCGGTGGCGGCATCGGAAATGACGGTAATGGACATGGTTTGTGCTCCAGGAAGGTGTGATGACCGTTCGCAGGCATGCGGCGGTTTCGCACGGAAAGGTTACGCGCAGGTGCCGTGGTGATGTGACTGATCTGGCGGGGCACAACCGCATTGAATTGCGATTTTCAGGTGTCGGGCGGCAGATTGTTCGGTGTCTGGCCGGGCTTCGTGCAGATGCAGGGACGATACGGCTCGTTAAAGGCAGAACTGCGGATATTTGCTTCTGTTTTCAGTGAAGATGGAAGCGCTATATCCGAAATTAATAACGGATCAATGTTGTCTTGGCACAAAGACCATGCTCGCGTCGTGGCAGTCCAATACGACTGTAGATTCCCTACATCAATTCAAGGATGTTCCTATGCGTATCGCCAGTGTGCTGGTTCGTACCAGTAGCCCGACCAAAACCAAACAGGCACTGCTGGCGATCCCTGGGGTGCAGATACATATCAGCGATGCAGAAAAGCATGCGCTGATTGTCACGGTTGAAGATGGCGAGGGCTATGACGTTGCCGACTCCCTGACATTGGTCAGCAAAGCGGACGGTGTACTGAGTGCCGCACTGGTCTACGAACATACAGATGAACATCCCGAGCAAGTGGGAGCATGAAATCATGAGCATGAACCGACGCGAATTTATCAAGACCAATGCGGTTGCTGCCGCCGCGACCACTGCCGGCATTACGATTCCAGTCGTGGCCCAACCGGTATCCGGAGGGCAGGATGCGATTCGCTGGGACAAGATCCCCTGCCGTTTCTGTGGAACGGGATGTTCCGTACTGGCAGGGGTGCAGGATGGACGGATTGTGGCGACGCAGGGCGATCCTGATGCTGCCGTCAATCGTGGACTGAACTGCATCAAGGGCTACTTTCTGTCCAAGATCATGTACGGGGCTGACCGGCTGACTGAGCCTCTGCTGCGCATGACCAACGGGCAGTATGACAAGAATGGCGAATTTACGCCGATCTCGTGGGATCAGGCCTTTGACATCATGGCCGAGAAATGGAAGGCGGCGCTCAAGGATCATGGTCCCAATGCGATCGGGATGTTTGGCTCCGGGCAATGGACGGTGATGGAAGGGTACGCCGCCGTCAAGCTGATGAAGGCAGGCCTGCGCTCGAACAACCTGGATCCCAATGCCCGCCATTGCATGGCTTCGGCGGTGGCCGGCTTTATGCGGACGTTCGGTATCGATGAACCCATGGGCTGCTACGACGACATGGAAAATGCCGATGCGTTCGTGCTGTGGGGATCGAACATGGCAGAAATGCACCCGATCCTCTGGACGCGCATCACCGATCGCCGCCTGAGCCATGTGGGCAGTGAAGTGCATGTGCTGTCAACGTTCGAGCACCGTTCTTTCGAGCTGGCGGACAACGGCATGATCTTTGTGCCGCAGACCGATCTGGCGATCATGAACTATATCTGCAACCACATCATCCAGACCGGACGGGTCAATACGGACTTCCTCAGCAAGCATGTCAAGTTCAAGGCGGGCGAAGATGATATCGGCTATGGCCTGCGTCCCAACCATCCTCTGGAAGTAGAGGCCACCAGCAATGGCTATATGGGCGAAGATGGTAAGCCCAAGGGTGATACGGGTGCCGCCCGCGACAGCACGTTCGAGGAGTTTGCCGAGTTTGTGTCGGAGTACACGCTGGAAAAGGTGGCCGAGCTGTCCGGTGTACCGGCAGACCGGCTGTTGCGCCTTGCCGAACTGTATGCCGATCCTGACCGCAAGGTGATGTCACTCTGGACCATGGGATTCAACCAGCATACGCGTGGTACCTGGGCCAACAACATGATCTACAACGTGCACTTGCTGACCGGCAAGATCAGCACGCCGGGTTGCGGGCCATTTTCCCTGACGGGTCAGCCCTCTGCCTGCGGTACGGCACGTGAAGTGGGCACATTCGCCCATCGGCTGCCGGCGGACATGGTCATTACCAATCCGGCGCATCGGGCACACAGCGAAGAGCTGTGGCAACTGCCGGAAGGAGCCATTCCTTCGCTGATGGGCTTGCATGCGGTAGCCCAGAGCCGTGCCCTCAAGGATGGCAAGATCAAGTGCTACTGGACAGGTGCAAACAACAACATGCAGGCAGGGCCCAACGTAAACCAGGAAATCTATCCTGGCTGGCGCAACCCGGAAGCCTTCGTGGTGGTATCGGATGTCTATCCCACCGTGTCGGCCCTGTCGGCTGACCTGATCCTGCCGGCTGCCATGTGGGCGGAAAAGGAAGGCGCGTTTGGCAACGCCGAGCGCCGTACCCAGGTCTGGCGCCAGCAAGTCAAGGCTCCGGGCAACGCCAAGAGCGATCTGTGGCAGATGATGGAGTTTTCCCGGCGGTTCCGGGTGGATGAGATCTGGCCGGAAGAACTCATCGCCAAGAAGCCGGAGTTCAGGGACAAGACGCTGTTCGACATTCTCTATGCCAATGGCACAGTGAACAAATACCCGCTGGAAAACCTGGCAGAGGTCAACGGTCATGCCATCCCGAATTACATGAATGACGAGGCCGCCTATTTCGGTTTCTATGTACAGAAGGGATTGTTCGAGGAGTATGCATCTTTTGGCCGTGGGCACGGTCACGACCTGGCCTACTACGACGTTTACCACAAGGCCCGTGGCATGCGCTGGCCCGTCGTGGACGGCAAGGAGACGCTGTGGCGCTTCCGTGAGGGTTATGACCCCTATGTACCGGCGGGCGAGGACTTCCGTTTCTATGGGCACAAGGATGGCAAGGCCATCATTTTCGCCCTGCCCTATCAGGATCCTCCTGAGATGCCGGACGAAGAATACGATATGTGGCTCTGCACCGGGCGTGTGCTCGAGCACTGGCATACCGGTTCGATGACCCGGCGCGTGCCGGAGTTGCATCGGTCCGTCCCGGAAGCCCAGGTATTCATGCACCCGGAAGATGCCATCCAGCGCGGCCTGCAGCGAGGTATGCAGGTCAAGGTCGTGTCCCGTCGTGGCGAAGTCATTGCCCAGTTGGAAACACGTGGCCGCAACAAGCCACCCAAGGGTTTGATTTTCGTGCCTTTCTTTGATGAAAGCCGATTGATCAACAAGCTGACACTGGATGCGACGTGTCCCATCTCCAAGCAGACCGACTACAAGAAATGCGCAGTCAAGGTCTTGCGTGCCTGAAGGGAACGGCGCATAGGGCACCATCATGGACAAGCAGAAAACTCCTTCCTCCCGGCAGGCTGTCGATCCTCAGGATCGACAGGCGGCGAGTGCCCGGCGGCGGTTCATAAAGAACACGGCCGGTACGGTTTGCGCGGGTTGCCTGCTGTCCATGGGCGTGGGCATGTATGCCCGGCAGACCAATGCCCTGCCGGCCACGGCTTTGCGGCCGCCCGGTGCGCTGCCTGAGGAGGATTTTCTGTCGGCCTGCGTGCGGTGTGGCCTGTGCGTGCGTGCCTGCCCCTTCGATACCCTGGTATTGGCGCAGTGGGGGGATCACGTCACGACCGGCACGCCGTATTTCACGGCACGTGAAACACCGTGCGAAATGTGTACGGACATTCCCTGTGCGGCCGCTTGCCCGACGGGTGCCCTGGATCGCTCATTGACCAATATCGATGATGCCGAGATGGGCCTGGCGGTGCTGATCGACCATGAAAACTGCCTGAATTATCTGGGCTTGCGCTGTGATGTCTGCTATCGGGTCTGCCCGTTGATCGACAAGGCGATCACGCTGGAGAAACAGCACAATCCGCGTTCGGATCGGCATGCCCTGATGTTGCCGACTGTTCACGCCGACGCCTGTACCGGCTGCGGAAAATGCGAAAAGGCCTGTGTGTTGCCCGACGAATCCGCGATCAAGGTATTGCCCGTGTCGCTGGCCAAGGCGTCGCGCGCGCAGCATTATCGGCGTGGCTGGGAGGAAAAGGAAGCGGCGGGCGGTCAGTCCCTGATCGGAGATCAACTGGAGGTGCCGGTACGCGGTCTGGAGGATGGCAATACCTTGAATATCCTGCCGGAGCGCACTCCTGCGATGCCGGCGGCAGAGGTGACAGCCCCTGTGCCCGCCAGCCCTGCTCCTGCTCCTGCCGCTGCGCCTGTTGCGCCTCCGCCTGCGATGGGCAAACAGGACGGTGTCATGCCTTTTACCGGCATGGGCCTCAACTCTAAATGGAAACCGTGATGAGCGAGCCTGGCGCGGTATCTCCTTCTTCCGGATCAAGCCGGCCGACCAGCCAGCCCGTTGGGCTGCGTGCGGGTAAACGACCTGGTGCAGAGGCCATTGCCGTCAAGGGCTGGCTGCGTGCGCACAAATGGTTGCTGCTTCGGAGAATCAGTCAGCTCGGCATACTCTTGCTGTTCCTGATTGGACCGTGGTTCGGACTGTGGGTATTGAGGGGCAACCTCAGTGCCAGTCTGGTGCTGGATACGGTTCCTCTGGCGGATCCATTCGTAGCCCTGCAATCGCTGTCCACGGGCTATCTGCCCTACCGTGAAGTGCTTATCGGCGCAGGCATCATGCTGGCGTTCTATCTCTTGCTGGGGGGGCGGCTCTACTGTTCGTGGGTCTGCCCCATGAATATGGTCACGGATGCGGCTGCGTGGCTGCGTCGCCGGCTGGGCATCAAAGGCAACAAGGCACCTGAGGCCTCGACGCGCTACTGGCTGCTCCTGTTCATTCTGTTGACCGCTTTTCTGACCGGTAGCCTGGCATGGGAGTGGGTCAATCCCGTGTCGATCCTGCATCGTGGCCTGATTTTCGGTTTTGGCTTGTCCTGGGGCATCGTGCTGGGCGTGTTTTTGTATGACCTCTTGATTGCCCATCATGGCTGGTGTGGCCATCTCTGCCCGCAAGGAGCCTTTTATGGCCTGCTGGGCCGGGTCGCCGTGCTGCGCATCAAGGCCGCCAGACGCCAGGATTGTGATGACTGCATGGACTGTTTTGCGGTGTGCCCTGAAATGCAGGTCATCCGCCCCGCCCTGAAGGGGGCCGGACAGGAGCATGCCTTGATTCTCGATGGTGACTGTACGACCTGTGGACGATGCATTGATGTGTGTGGCAAGGATGTCTTCCAACTGGCCAGCCGATTCGATCGCGATATCCCATTACTGCCCGTCCGACAGGAAAGGAGTGCCAGGCGCACTTCTCCCGCAGGGCGGGAATCCCCGGAGCAACACTGATGAAAAACCGCATATCGCCTTCCAATTTTTCCAAGCCGGACAAGCCGAATGACCTGCACGTGGCGATGAAAACCCGCAAACCGTCCGGTCTGGGCCGCTATCGATCCTATGGACTGTCACTGTTCGTGATGGCGGCCCTGTCTGCAGGAGGGTTGTTGACGAATGCCCAGGCGCAGGATGATCTCAAGGGGCTGCGCGGCATTGATGTCGCAGAGCCGGATACCTTGCCTGCCGGCACCTTTCGTTCGACGCAGGACAGCGAGTTGATCGAACGCAATTACGAACAGCAGCCACCTGTCATTCCTCACAAGATTGATGGATATGAAATATCCCTGAACTTCAACCGCTGCATGGATTGCCATTCCGACACCCGCTACAAGGAAATGAATGCCACGCGGGTGAGCCAGACGCATTACAAGACGCGCGATGGCCAGGAGCTGGCGAACATATCGCCCCGGCGCTATTTCTGCGTCCAGTGCCATGTGCCTCAGACAGACGCTCGTCCTCTGGTTGAAAACACGTACCAGCGTACAGAACGGCAACATTGATTGTTCAAGGAATTCAGCATGAAAACGAATGGAAAACTGGTAAGACTGAAAGCCTGGGCATACGAGCGGCGGAAAATGCTGGCGATTGCCTGCGGCAGTTTTGTGCTTGGCATCTTGGCACTGGTGGGTTTCATGGTGGGTCTGGAAGCGACCAATACGGAAAAATTCTGTATTTCCTGCCACGAGATGGGCGACAACGTCTATCTGGAATATCGGAACACCATCCACTATCAGAGTGCATCGGGCGTACGGGCGATCTGCTCGGACTGCCACGTACCCAAGGAGTTCTGGCCCAAGATGTATCGCAAGCTCGAGGCCTACAACGATGTGTTGCAGACGATTCTGGGCAAGGTGGATACGCCCGAAAAGTTCAACCAGCATCGGCGTGAAATGGCGGAGCGCGAGTGGGCCCGGATGCGGCGCAGCGATTCCAGTACATGCCGTAGCTGTCACAAGTCAGATCACTTCGACTTCTCACAGCAGAACAGGCGTGCTTCCACCATGCACCAGCAAGGATTGCTGGAGGAAGGCAAGACGTGTATCGATTGCCACAAGGGAATTGCCCACAGACTGCCTCCGGTTGATCAGGGCATCGGTGCGGAACGATCCGATGCGGTTGCCCCGTCGACCCTGCATCCCGATACGGCGAATTCATCGCCTCACTGAACCAGGAGAGCATCATGGTGCTGCGTGTCCAGGATCTGAGCTGCATGAAAGGCGATCGTCTGCTGTTTCGCGGACTGGCGTTGTGGGCAAAGCCGGGCATGATTCTGCGCGTGGCGGGTGGTAACGGCATTGGCAAGAGCAGCCTGCTGCGTATCCTGGCCGGGTTGGCGGCACCTGAAGGCGGTTCCATAGAGTGGGCGGGTCGCCCGGTCGAGGCTGACCGGGATGGCTTTCGGCGCTGCCTGTTCTATCTCGGCCATGCGGCTGCAACCCATGAATTGCTCAGTCCCTGCGAAAACCTGCGCTGGGCCTGCGCCAGCGCAGGGGAGCCGCAGCCGGATCGCAACCTGCATGCCGCGCTTGAGCAGGTGGGCCTTGAGCGCGAGATGGAGATGCCGTTGCGCATGCTGTCTCAAGGGCAGCGGCGACGCGCCAGTCTGGCACGGCTGTTCCTGTCGGCACAGCGTCCCCTGTGGCTGCTGGACGAACCGTTCGTCGCGCTGGATGTCGAGGCCGTCGGGCGGGTGGTGCAAGCCATACAGGCGCATTGTGCTCGGGGCGGTACGACAGTGCTGACCACGCACCAGGATGTCCCATTCGGCTTGCCGGTGTCCTGTGTCGATCTGGGAGCCTACGCATGAGACAGGTTTTTCTCTCTGTCTTGCAGCGAGATCTGTTGCTGGTCTGGCGCAATCGTATGGATGCGGTGACGACACTGGGCTTCCTGGTTGTGGTGGCCAGTCTGTTTCCTCTGGGGATCGGGGCAGATCCGGCCCGCCTGGCCGCAATCGGTCCTGGCGTGATCTGGGTGGCGGCCTTGCTGTCGGTGCTGCTGTCATTGCCGCGGCTGTTTGCCCAGGATCATGACAATGGCACCCTGGAGCAATTGGTGCTCTCGGGTGAGCCGGCTGTGGTGTGGGTCCTGGCCAAGCTGCTGGCATTCTGGCTGGGAGCCTGCCTGCCGGTCATCCTGGCGACGCCGTTGCTGGCGCTCTGGTTCCAGTTGCCAGCCAGCGCATTGCCTGCGCTGGTGACAGGGTTGCTGCTGGGCACACCGGTACTGGCGATGCTGGGTGCCATCGGTGCCGCGCTGACGCTGGGCCTGCGCAATGGCGGTATGTTGCTGGGGTTGCTGGTACTGCCACTGTATATCCCTGTGCTGATTTTCGGTGCCGGTGCGGTCGAGGCGGACCTGTCCGGCACGGGTGCGCGTGCGCACCTGCTGTTGCTTGGGGGGATCTGTGCTGCCACGTTGGCACTGGCACCCTGGGCCTGTTCTGCCTCTCTGAACATTGCCATGGAGTCCTGACATGAATTCGAATGCCTCCATTTCTTCATTGCCAGCCGCACCCCTGTCGGGAATGACCCAGACAGGCCCGGGCGACCTGCAGGTTGACAGCCCTGCCAGGCGTGTGCGGCTGTTTCATTTTGCTGCGCCACAAAATTTCTATTCCCTGGCTGGCCGGGTTGCGCCCTGGAGCGCTGTGCTTGCCATGTTGCTGGCGCTGGTGGGGCTGTGGCTGGGCTTCTGGGTCGCGCCGACCGATGCACAGCAGGGTGAGGTCTACCGGATCATTTTCATCCATGTTCCTGCCGCCTGGATGTCGATGCTGGTGTATCTGGCCATGGCGTTCTGGTCAGTCATCGGCCTGGCATTCAATACGCGGCTGTCGTTCGTGATGAGCCAGGCGCTGGCCCCGACAGGTGCCCTGTTCTGCGTGATAGCCCTGTGGACCGGTGCCTTGTGGGGGCGACCGACCTGGGGTGCCTACTGGGTATGGGATGCACGCCTGACCTCACAATTGCTGTTGTTGTTCCTCTACCTTGGTCATATCGCCCTGACGCGTGCCATCGATGATCCCCGCCGTGCAGACCGGACGGGTGCCTTGATTGCGTTGGTAGGGGCGGTCAATGTGCCGATCATCTATTTTTCGGTGAGTTGGTGGAATACCCTGCATCAGGGGGCATCCGTCAGCCTGACGCGAGCACCCAGCATGGCGACGACCATGTTGCTGGGCATGCTGGCGCTGACTTTTGCTGCCTGGTTCTACACGATTGCCGTCACCTTGTGGCGGGCCCGCAGCCTTGTGCTGGTGCGTGAGCGCCATGCTGGATGGGTAACACAAATGCTGGATAGCCGCCTGGCCGCTGCCTCGGTAGTTGGAAACCATGCCGGCGATCTGAAAGGAGGTCGATGATGGTCTGGTCATCCTGGTCTGAGTTCTGGAAAATGGGCGGTCATGCCTGGTTTGTATGGGGCAGCTACGGTGTGTGTGCGGCGCTGCTGTTGGTCGAAGTATTGCAGTTGCGTGCGGGGGCGCGTGCCTCGCTGCACAGACTGTTGCGCTGGCGGCGGGCGACAGCTGCCAGACAGGGAGCATCATCATGAAAACACGGCACAAGCGTCTTGCGCTGATCATGGGCGGACTGGGGCTGTTGACGGCAGCGGTCATGCTGGTCCTGTCGGCCTTTCAGGACAATCTGGTGTTTTTTCACTCTCCCAGCGAGATATTGCAGGGTCAGGCCACACCGGAGCGGATGTTGAGGATAGGCGGCATTGTTGAGGAAGGATCCGTGCAGCGTCAGGCAGATGGGTTGAGCGTCAAGTTTGCCGTGACCGATACGGCCAGTTCGATTCCTGTGGTGTACCAGGGCTCGTTGCCTGATCTTTTCCGGGAAGGCAAGGGTGTCGTGGCGCAGGGGCGGCTGGATGAAGCAGGCCTGTTCCATGCCAGTCAGGTGCTGGCCAAACACGATGAGAACTACATGCCGCCCGAAGCTGCGGATGCCTTGCAGCAGGCGCAGAAAAGCATGCTGACGGTGGTGCAGCCATGATTCCGGAGCTTGGCCACTATGCGCTGCTGCTGGCCTTTGCGTTGGCATTGGTACAGGCTGTCGTTCCCCTGGTGGGTGCCAGGTCAGGTCGATTGGCCTTGATGCGTGTCGGGCGTGCTGCAGCCCATGCCCAATTGCTGTTCATTGCCCTCGCCTATGCTGCATTGACCTGGGCTTTCGTGATCAGTGATTTCTCGGTGCGCTATGTCGTCTTGCATTCCAATACCGCGACGCCATTGATCTATCGGATCACGGCGGTCTGGGGCAGCCATGAGGGGTCATTGTTGTTGTGGAATCTGGCGCTGGCTGCGTGGGCCGTTGCCGTCGCCCGCTATTCGCGTAGCCTGCCGGATGATTTCTCGGCACGTGTCATGGCCGTGCTCGGCTGGGTGGGAGCGGGATTTCTGGCCTTCATGCTGCTGACATCGAATCCGTTTGTGCGCATGTTGCCGGCTGCTGCCGAAGGACGTGACCTGAATCCTTTGCTGCAGGATCCAGGCATGATCATCCATCCACCCTTGCTGTATATGGGCTATGTCGGATTTTCAGTGGCGTTTGCCTTTGCCATTGCCGCCTTGTTGTCCGGGCGACTGGATGCAGCGTGGGCGCGCTGGTCGCGTCCCTGGACCACAGCGGCCTGGGTATTCCTGACCGCGGGCATTGCAGTAGGTTCTGGCTGGGCCTATTACGAATTGGGTTGGGGCGGCTGGTGGTTCTGGGATCCGGTCGAGAATTCGTCGCTGATGCCCTGGTTGCTCGGCACGGCGCTGATACATTCCCTGGCCGTGACTGAAAAGCGCGGTGCGTTCCGCAGTTGGACCGTGCTGTTGGCGATCGGTACGTTTTCATTGTCTCTGCTGGGGGCGTTCCTGGTGCGCTCCGGTGTGCTGACCAGCGTGCATGCCTTTGCGGTGGATCCCAGCCGTGGCCTGTTCATTCTGAGTTTTCTGGTGGCAGTGATCGGTTCTTCCCTGTTGCTCTATGCCTGGCGCGCGCCCACGCTGGGTGGGGGTGGGCGTTTCAGCCTGGTGTCGCGCGATGCGGCGTTGCTGGGCAATAACATGCTGCTGGCGGTCGTGACGGCATCGGTGCTGTTGGGCACGCTGTATCCCCTGTTCATGGATGTGCTGAAACTGGGCAAGATTTCGGTCGGCCCGCCTTATTTCGAAGCCGTCTTCGTGCCGCTCATGACGCCTGTGGTGATCCTGATGATGCTGGGGACGTTCCTGCGCTGGAAGGATGACGATCCTGCCATCTTGCTGCGACGGGTGGCTCCGGCATTTGCCATGAGCATCCTCGTGGGGGTGCTGTCAGCCCTGCTGCACCAGCAACTTGGCTGGCGGGCCGGGCTGGGCCTGGGGCTTGCAGCCTGGGTGGTACTGGCCAGCGTGCAACTGCTGATGAGTCAGTTGCGTGCCAGGGGCCGTGCGACACTGCGCGAACGGTTTACTTCCGTGCCTGCTGCCTGGTGGGGAATGTGGCTGTCGCACCTGGGTATCGGTGTGTTCATCATCGGTGTCACTCTGGTGGGCAGCCTGGATGAAAACCGTGATGTGCGCATGCAGCCGGGAGACAGCGTGGCGTTTGCCGGGCATGAATTGCGTTTCGAAGGTATCCAGGATTTCGGCAGGTCGAATTATGATGCGGCGCGGGCAACCTTCACGCTGTCTTACGAAGGACGAACGGTCGGTACGCTGTTGCCGGAAAAACGGTTGTATATCGCGCAGCAGATGCCAATGACAGAGGCTGCGCTGGACATCGGTTTCTGGCGTGATTTCTATGTCGCCCTGGGTGAGCCGCTGGATCAGGACGCCTGGATCGTGCACCTGTATTACCGGCCGTTCATCAGCTGGATATGGGCTGGCTGCGCATTGATGGGGCTGGGTGGTGTCCTGGCCGCGCTGGACCGGCGCTACCGGCGCAGGAAAAAGGGAGCATGACATGAAACTGCGCTTTGTCGTACCTGCTGTGCTTTTGCTGATGCTGGCTGGTTTCCTGGCCTATGGCCTGACATTGGACCCGCGCAGCTTGCCGTCAGCGTTGATCGATCGACCCGTACCTGCCTTTGCGCTGAAACGGCTGGATGCGCCGGAGCAGACCTTCTCGCCCCAGGACATGCGTGGCAAGGTCTGGCTGCTCAATGTATGGGCTTCCTGGTGCGTCGCCTGCCGTGAGGAACATGAGGCACTGATGGAGATTGCCCGGCGCGATATGTTGCCGGTCGTGGGCCTGAGCTACAAGGAAGTGCGCGGAGCCGGTATCAATGTGAGTGGCATGGCCGCCGATGCCGAGATGGCCCAGGCGCGTGAGCGCGCAACCATATGGCTGAACAATCGGGGCGATCCCTATGTTTTGACAGCCATGGATGTGGATGGGCGCACGGCCATCGATCTGGGCGTCTATGGTGTGCCGGAAACCTTCCTGATTGATGGCGAGGGAAGGATACGCTATCGCCATCTGGGGCCGATCACGGTCAGCAAGCTGGAGCAGGAGTTGTTGCCCATGTTGCGTGCTGCGGGCGCACTGGGAGTGGCACCATGATAGAAACAAGAGGGTTGGCACACATACGGTATGGCCTATGCGCAGTCTTTGTGCTGCTGTGTATGCTGGTCGGTGCGGGGGCGATGGCTCAGACCGGGGCAGAGGCTTCGCGCGAGGCCGCCAGCCTGGAGGCGCAGGTACAGAGGATTGCTTATACGCTGCGGTGCCTGGTATGCCAGAACCAATCGATTGCCGAGTCCAATGCCCCACTGGCGCTGGATCTGCGTGAGCAGGTGCGCGAACAGTTGCAGCAGGGACGTACCGAAACCGAGATTGCCGACTATATGGTTGAACGCTATGGCGATTTTGTGCTTTATCGGCCGCCCTTGAAGGGGGCGACGCTGTTGCTCTGGATCGGACCGTTCCTGTTATTGCTGGCGGGGGCGAGCTGGCTGATCGTGTTGCTGCGCAGACGGGCCCGCCAGGACCGGAGTGTCCTGACGCCGGCCCAGCGGCAGCAGGCACAGGCATTGCTTGATGACACACCTGAACGGAGCTGAACATGGATGGGTCTTATATGATGCTGCTGTTCGTCCTGTTGGCGGTAGGCATGACAGTCGCCACGGCATGGTGGATTGCGTTGCCTCTGGTGCGTGGCGTGCGGTCAGCGGGCATGGCACCGCTCGGGCAAGCGCCCGGAGGCGCTGCGGCGGTTGTGGGCCAGAGCCTGGATATCCAGGCCGGGGCTGCGCTGGATGTACTGCGTGAGCAGCGGCGTGACCTGCAGCGGGAACATGCAGCTGGCTTGCTGGATGCTGCTGCATTTGATCAGGCGATGACGGAACTGGAGCTGCGGGCTCTGTCAGACGGGCAGCAACAGATTCAGCAACAGACTGCGACACCCCAGCCGCGCTGGGCGTGGGGTGTCATGGTCTGGCTTGTCGTGATGCCATTGGCAGGCTATCTGGTGCTGGGCAACCAGACCGCAGTCGAGCCTGTCAACAATCAGCCCGCTGTAGAAGTCAATAATGCGCAGGCACTGGCAGAAATGGTCGATGGCCTGGCCCGACGTCTTGATGAAGGTGTAGGTACGCCATCGGAATGGGCCATGCTGGCCAGATCCTATCTCGTGCTGGAAAACTATGCAGGCGCAGCACATGCCTATGAACGGCTGCTGGTCCTGATCGGGCCGGATGATCCGAATGCTGCGGATGTGCAGGCGGCCCTGGTGGAAGTACGGCTGCAACTGGCGAAGCCATAAAAGAACCGAGCCTGAGTGCTGCCAGCAGGCCTTGAATGTGGGTCATGACGTGCCCCAGGATTCGACCCCTGGGGCACGTTCACGTGGTCTTTGTGGAATGACAAACTGAATGCATGTTTGCTGTAGATCCCATGTCGTGAATATTGTTATATATGTAGAAATATAACGAAGATGGAAGCAACATGAAGTCCCGCAGCATCAAGCATCAAATCCAGTCGTACCGTGTTTCCCGTATTTTTGCAGTTATCGCCGCTGCCTTTCCCCTGGTTCCCCTGCCTGTCTACGCTCAGCCGGAACATGTCCCAGCCGTCACGGATCTGCCTGTAATCACGGTTTCCAGCAAGTCCGAACCGCTGACGGTCGGGGAGCCGGAAGACATACAGGGGCACAACAATTACGTCGTTACACGCTCCGATACCGGCAGCAAGACGGAACAACCCAACCGCTGGGTACCGCAATCCGTCATTACTGTCCCGGAAATGGTGATCAGGCAGCAGGGCAATACCAGTGTCTCATCTGCCCTTGAAAATGTTTCGGGAGTCACGAATATTCGTCCTTCCTACTACCCGCTGGATCAATGGTCGGATGCTTATATTCGTGGTTTTCGAACCAGCATGACATTGTATGACGGGCTTTGGGATCCCACGCCGTTTGGTAACTCCTGGATGGGAAATGTCGAACGGGTCGAGGTTCTCAAGGGACCGGCGGGTTTGCTGTATGGGGCCTATTCGGGCGATATCGGCGGCATCATCAATGTCAGGACCAAACAGCCGAAAAAGGATTTCTATGCCGAAGCAACGGCTGAAACCGACAGCTATGGTTCAACGGGGCTGGTTGCAGATCTATCAACACCAATTTCAAACGACAAGACCTGGCTGTTGCGCATCGTCGGCAATGTCGGGAAATACAAATCCTTCTATAAAAACTCGGATACCGACAAGCGGAATATCCAGGTTTCGCTTGAGGGCCTGGCGACTGACAGCGACAGGCTCAAGTTCACGTATGAATATCGCTGGCAAAAAGCTTTTCCCTATAGTGGTCAACCTGGATATGGCGTGATCGGTTCAGGAGACAGCGCACATCTGGTGTCGTTCGGTAGCTTCAAGGATGACTTGAATCTCTTTGACCCGCGCTCATACTGGGAGTACGAGAGTAATACTGGCCGTGCAACCTGGGAGCACAGGTTCAATGATCGCTGGTCTTTCCGGAGCCACAGCCAGGTCACGGAGACATCGCGCGATGTGTTTTCCATCTCGGCTGACCCGAGCTTTGTCAATGGCTCTCCGCTGTATACACAGTATGCGCAGAATATTCGCATGGGGCCTGTCCGAGCCTACGATACGGATAACATGATCAATGGGCGATTTGCTGCGCTTGGCATGGATCATGACTTGGTCGTTGGGGCCCGGTACGCAGTCATCAAATACGATATGAACATGGCGCGCCCTACCCCCTATCAGTTTCGCAATTATCGCTTCACCGATCCGGACTCTCCGAACTGGGGGCAGCCGGCGGGCAATGTCAGTCAGTACATGTACGGGCATTCGGATACCAGGCAGTCCAATTTTTACATAAACGACACCTTGTCCCTGACAGACCGGCTGCGGATTGTCGGCGGTGCGAATTATGTCGACTACACGACCAAATCCAGTTCCGGTATGAATCCCGCACGACTGTCCCAGTCAAGAACCTCCGGGAATGGTTTTGCCTGGCGCGTGGGCATGCTGTATGACATTACGTCCAACGTGACACCCTATGTGTCCTATTCGACGACCTTCAAGCCTCAGGGTACCAATACGACCGATGACGGCACCATCCAGTCTTTTTCTCCGCTCAAGGGTGAACAGATCGAAGGCGGTGTGAAATTTGATATCGATAACAAGGCATCCATCACGGCGGCTATCTACCAGATCACTCTTTCAAATGTGACACAAGCAGATCCTGATCCCGTCCGAGGCACTCTGGGGTATGAGGTACAAACCGGCAAGCAGCGCTCTCGCGGGTTTGAGCTGGATGGAACCTATCGCCTGCAGCCTGGTTGGAACATGCTTTTCTCCTATGCCTACACGGATGCCAGCTATGTCCGGGATGATACCTATGAGGTAGGGTCAGGCGTGCCTAACGTGCCCCGCCACGCGGTTCGTCTGTGGAGCACCTACGACATCCAGGAAGGGCCGCTGCAGGGATTTGGTTTTGGGGCAGGCATCCGGGCCGTCAGTTCGCGCCAGGCAGCCTTGGTCAATAAGGCAACGCCACAACTGTCGGCTACCCTGCCAGGCTATGCCACGTTTGACGCAATGGCCTATTACGCCTACCGGAACATGAAGATCACGCTGAACCTGTATAACCTTTTCGATCGTGACTACACGGCTGGATCCAATGGGTATGCATGGCTCTATCCGGGTGAGCCATTCCACGCGGCGCTGCGACTGCAGGCGAGCTTCTGATGATGGCTGGCTGGCAATGGCGTACGGATGTGCTATTGCGGCCCGGGATGCGGGCCGCAATAGTCAGGGGGATATTGACTCTCCTGATGGTTGTCTGTTCGGCAGGGGTACATGCCCGGGACGTGACGGATATGGCGGGGCGCACGGTGACGCTTCCTGAACGGATCACCAGTATCTATTCGTCCTCGCATCCGGTATCTCTCCTGTTATATGCCCTGGCACCGGAAATGCTGGTTGGCATCAACTATCGTATCCGGGAAGATCTGCGTCCTTATCTGCCGAAAGCGGTTGTTGAGTTGCCGGTAATCGGTGCCGTGATGGGGCACGGCGGCAAGATGGATCCCGAGGAAGTATTGCGGCTTGGGCCGGATGTGGTCATCGTCTGGCTGGATAGATTCAGCGATAACGAACGGATCCTCGCTCAGTTCGACAAGGTTGGGCTGCCAGTCGTTTTTGTCAGGCTGGACACGCTGGAAGATCATCCGGAAACTCTTCGTTTTCTGGGTGATCTGCTGGGGCGCGAGGAGCGAGCAGGCATGCTTGAGATTTATATCTCCAATGTGCTGGGCAAACTGCATGATACGGTGGGACGTATTGCGCCAGAGGCGCGCCGGCAAGTCTATTATGCTGAAGGCCCCGATGGCCTGGCGACGGAATGCGATGAATCCTGGCATGCCGAGGCGATCATTCTGGCAGGTGGCAGCAATGTCCATCGTTGCAAGCAGACTCGTCATGTTGGTATGGATCGCGTCAGTCTGGAACAGATCATGCTCTACAGGCCGGATTTCGTGCTTGCACAGGATGAGAAGTTTACCCAGACCGTTCTTTCCAATCCTGCCTGGCAAGGCATTCCTGCGATTGATGCAGGAGCGATTTCTTTTGCTCCTACGCTGCCATTCAACTGGATTGATCGGCCACCGAGTTTCATGCGCGCAATAGGTGCCCAATGGCTTGCCAATAGACTGTATCCAGCGATTTATCCGCTCGATATCAAAGAAGAAACACGGAGGTTCTACCGGCTTTTTCTTGATGTGGAGCTGGATGATGCGCAAATTTCCAGGATTCTGGCAGGGCAGTCGCAAGGATAAATGTCGAGCATGCCGATACGCAGTATTCGTACGGGTCTGGTGATTTTGCCAGTCCTGTTGGTATTCAGCATTTGCTTTGCCCTCACTGTCGGTCGATATCCGTTGACGCTGACAGACATCCTGGCATGGGCTGGCACACGTCTGGATCTGACCTCCATGGCACAGGATTCGTTCCAGACCTTTGATCGCATCATCATGGAAGTACGGCTGCCCCGGATCCTGGCGGCTGCTTTGGTGGGGGCGGCGCTGGCATCATCGGGTTGTGCGTTTCAGGCCGTGTTCCGCAATCCGTTGGTATCTCCCGGTATTCTTGGGGTCTTGAGCGGGGCCAGTTTTGGTGCGGCGCTGGGGATGCTGGTGCTGGGAAACTGGTTGTATGTGCAATTGTCGGCGTTCGGCATGGGCCTGCTTGCCGTGGGGCTTGGCGTGCTGGTTGCCCGATTGTTCGGGGGGGGATCGCTGATCATGCTGGTATTGGGCGGGATGATCTCGGCGGCATTGTTTACTTCAGGCCTGTCTATCGTCAAATATCTCGCGGATCCCTATGAGCAGTTGCCCTCCCTGATCTATTGGCTGATGGGTAGCTTGGGCGGACTGGACTGGTTGCAGATACAGTGGGCGTCAGGTCCGATATTGGTTGGTATCTTTCTCCTGGCGCTTTCTGGTCGAGCCCTGGATGCACTGACCATGGGTGATGATGAAGCGCGTACGCTAGGTATCCCCGTGGCATTTGTACGCTATGGGGTGATTGGGGCGGCAACATTGGTGTCATCGCTATCGGTGTCGCTGGTCGGTATGATTGGCTGGCTGGGGCTTGTCATCCCTCACGTTGCCCGGCTGCTGTTTGGGCCTGGCAATGTAGGCCTGATCCCGGGGAGCGCCTTGCTCGGTGCCATCTTCCTGGTCTGTGTAGATACTTTGGCGCGTAGCCTGACGCATGCAGAATTGCCGATTGGGGTCTTGACGGACTTGTTGGGTATTCCGCTTTTCCTGCTGGTGCTGGGCAGGGCCAGACGTGCGTGGACGTGATGTTACGGAAAACACAGATGAACCAAGCCAAGCACGAGCAGGAGGTCGTCACGCTTCAGGCCAGTCGTCTTTCTTTCAGTCATGGTGTCCGTACGGTTCTGACGGAGATCGAGTTCTCGCTGAGGCAAGGCGAAATCGTTGCCTTGCTGGGTGCAAATGGTGCAGGCAAAAGTACGCTGTTTCGTCTCTTTCTGGGGCTGATCAGGCCAAAGGGGGGTGTGGTCTGCCTCCAGGGACGAAATATTGCGACCTGGTCCGCACGCGATATCGCCAGGCGTATCGCTTATGTCCCTCAAGGCCATACGGCAGTGTTTCCTTATACGGTGCGTGAGGTGGCCATGCTGGGACGCATTGCCGAGACACGCCTGATCCTTCCGCCAAATGCGCAAGACAGGGCTGTGGTCGATCAGATACTCGGGCGGATGGGGCTTTTGCATCTGGCAGATCAGCCATATACGGAAATTTCAGGAGGCGAAAGGCAATTGACCCTGATTGCCCGTGCCCTTGCCCAGGGGGCGCGCCTGCTGATTCTGGACGAACCGACGAGCAGCCTGGATTTTGGTAACCAGGTCCGTTTGCTCAAACACTTGCGTGGCTTGGCTGCCGAGGGACATGGCATTCTGTTTTCTACGCATCTTCCTGAACAGGCGGCACGGACAGCTACCCGTATCGCAGTACTGCATCAGGGGCGCATTATGGTGGACGGTGCACCGAATGAGGTCATGACATCGAAGCTCATTGGGACAATTTATAACCTCAGGCTGGTGAGCCGTGAAACCGGCGACGAGTGGGAGCCCGTTGATGATGCGCTGTAAATAGGTTGCCGGATGTCCTGGTCGGGACAAAGCCCACCTGCCCTATGGCCTTTGCAACTCCGGATTGTCCCGATCCTTCTCCGCCAGTATCGGCTCGACCCCACCCGGCCAGACGATGCCGATCTTGGGATCGTCCCAGCGCAGCCCGCGCTCCAGATCCCGGCACCAGTAGTCGGTGGTCTTGTGGAAAACGTCGGGCTCGATGAGCTTGATGTCGGGCAGTCGAGTGTCGGTGATGCGCATGGTGTGGGTGACGTGTATGGCCGAAATAGGGGCATGTAAGCCTACCGCTGCAATTGTGCCTGAAATCCGGTTCTGCTCAAGGTGCCGATCTGCCAGTCTGGCTGCTATGCTTCGCCATTATGAAATCGATGCGTGCCCTTCTTTCACTGTGGCTCATGCTTGCGGCATGGGCGTGCGTGGCTGCCGACAGCACCGCACCGTTGCTGCAGCCTGGCCGCCAGACGCTGTACCAGCGCGTGTTGGCCGCTCAGGATTGCATTCTGCATGACACGGCGGGTGGGTCGGTCGCTGCGGGTGATCCGGGTTCAATCCGGATACTGCCACCCCTGAGTCGGCATTATGTCTATGCCCGCCAGCGTGCCGCCGATGGCAGCGACTGGCTGCAGGTCGGGCCGGATGCCCATGGGCAGCGCAGCGGCTGGATCCCTGCTGCCTGCGCGGTCGAATGGAATACGCAGTTGACGCTGGCCCTGACCAGCCCGGCCCGGCGCGACCCGCTGTTGTTTTTCGAGCATCGCGAACAGCTTGAGGATCTGCTCCTGCAACCCGACCGGGGGGCAAGGCTGGATACCCTGCAGGCCCGGTTGCAGCACACGGGCCAGGCCGATGGCGTGCTGGCCCGGGAGCCTTCCGTGGCCATTGACCCGCAGCGGCAGTTCTATCTGCTGCCCGTGCTGTCGGGCGAGGAAATCATGACGCCCGATGGTCAGGTGGTCAGGCTGCTGGAAGTCGCCTCGCTCAACGCCAGTCGTGCCGCAGGGCCGGCAACGGGCCGGTCGCTTGCGATGACGGATGCAACAGCAAGCGCAGCAGGTACGTTGCGCACCGCCGTGGTGTTCGTCATCGACACGACCATTTCCATGCGTCCCTACATCGACCAGACTCGCGACATGATCCGGCAGGTCTATGCCCGGATGCGGGCGCAGGGGCAGACCCAGGACGTACGCTTCGGCATGGTGGCCTATCGCTCCAACGTTGCCGCCGTACCCGGCCTCGAATACACCAGCCGCATCTATGCCGACCCCAGCCAGGCCAGCGACGAAGCCACTTTCATGGCCCAGGTGGCCGATATCCGGCAGGCAACCGTTTCCAGCAGCCGCTTCGACGAAGATGCCTACGCGGGTGTCATGCAGGCCATCGATGGGATCGACTGGAGCGGCTTCGATGCCCGCTATATCGTTCTGGTGACCGATGCGGGCGCGCTTGATGCAGCCGATGCCCTGTCCTCGACCGGACTGGATGCTGCCCAGGTCCGGCAGGCGGCAGCCGATGCCGGTATCGCCATTTTTGCGCTGCACCTGCGCACGCCGGCGGGACGGCGCAACCATGCGCGTGCCGAGCAGCAATATCGCGTATTGGCGCAGCACGCGGCGGCCGATGCCCCGCTGTATTACCCGATTGATGCGGGCAATGTGCGCACCTTTGGTCGCAGAATCGGTGCCCTGACCGAAACGCTGGTCGAGCGAGTTGGCGGGCGTGCCGGTACTGACGGGCAAGAGGTGGCCCTGGCAGGCATTGTCAGGCCTGACCAGAAAAAGGCAGATACCGACGATGCCGATCAGCAGATTCGTCACGATGCTGCCCAGGTAGGCCATGCCATGCAGTTGTCCTGGCTGGGGGGGCGCAGTGCCGCCAGCGTGCCGACGGTCCTGCGTGGCTGGATCAGCGATCATGACTTGCGCCGGCCGGATGTGCCGGCGACCGAAGCGCGAGTGCTGCTGACCAAGGCACAATTGAGCGATCTGAGCGATGCCGTCAGGCAAGCACTGGAGGCCGTCGAATCCGGATTCGGATCGGAGCAGGACATGTTTGCCCGACTGCGCAGCGTGGCCGCTTCCATGGGCACCAACCCGGATGAGGCCGCCCGGCGCGATGACCTGTCCGGGGACGTGTCTCCCGGCATGCGGGTCGGTGAATATCTGGACAGCCTGCCCTATCGCAGTGCCATCATGTCGCTTGATGAAGAGGCCTGGCGCAGTTGGGATCGCCAGACGCAGGCAGCCTTCATCGATGGGCTCAAGGCGCGCCTGCGGCTCTATGAACGCTACAACGAAGATGTCGATCGCTGGATCTCGCTGGCGCACGATGGCGATGTGCGCGATGATGTCTACCCTGTTCCTCTCGAAATGATGCCCTGACATGCAGTCCATGCTGGAAATCCTGAACCTGACGGTAGTGCGCGGCCAAGGTCCCGGCCAGCACAGCATCAGCCTGCCGGCGCTGAGCCTGGCATCAGGCGACGTCTGGGCCGTCACGGGCGAGAGTGGCTGTGGCAAGAGTACGCTGCTGGAGGCCATTGGCCTGCTGCTCAAGCCGGAAACCATCGGGCATTTCGAACTCGGGCGCACGGATGTTGCTGCGCTGATCCAGCAAGGCGATGAGCCGGCCCTGGCCCGGTTGCGTGCCGAGAAGCTGGGTTTTGTGCTGCAGCAGGGAGGCCTGCTGCCTTTTCTGAGCATTCGTGACAACATCACCCTGCCGCGCCGGCTGCTGGGGCTGCCGGCCTGGTCGGAACGACTTGCCCACTGCTGCACCACCTTGCGCCTGGAGTCTGCGCTCGACAAGCGTCCTGCCGCGCTGTCGATCGGCGAGCGCCAGCGTGCAGCCTTCATCCGGGCCATTGCCCATGAGCCGGACCTGTTGCTGGCCGACGAGCCCACGGCGGCCCTCGATCCGCATCATGCCTATACGCTGCTGGAGTTGTTTTTGGCGCTGGTGCGTGAGATGGGCATGGCTGCCCTGATCGTGTCCCACGACTGGCCGCTGGTACAGGGCTTTGGTCTGCCCCGCATCACGGCCTGCAGCATGCCGGGCGCAACGACTTTCGAACTGGTGGGCTAGCGATGATGCGTCGAATCCTCCTGGCCCGCCTGGCGGTGGCCGACCTGCTGCATGACCGCAAGGTGTCGCTGTTCATGATGGCGACGCTGGTGGCCGTGATTGCCCCCCTGCTGCTGCTGTTTGGCCTCAAGCAAGGCGTGGTCGAGCAATTGCGCAGCGATCTGGTGCGCAGCCCCGATGCACTTGAGGTCCGTATGCTGGGTAGCGGCGATTTCGACGATGCCTGGGTCGCTGCCGCGCAAGCGCGTGCCGATGTGGCATTTGCCGTGGGCATGACCCGGGTACTCAACCTGCGTGGCGACCTGCTCGCGGACAGCCGCCGCTTTGCCGAGAACATCGAGCTGATTCCAACGGCGGATGGCGATCCGTTGCGGGCAGAGGAACAGGCCGCAGCCTTGCCTTCCGCCGATGCGGTTGCGCAGACTTTGCCCGCCCTTTTCCTGAGCAGTGCCCTGGCGATGCGCTTGCAGGCTGCGCCTGGCGATACCCTGACGCTGGGCGCACAGCGTCGCCTGGATGGCGTGCTGGAGCGTGGCCAGTGGCAGGTTCGGGTGGCTGATGTGCTGCCGGCGCATGGCATGGACCGACTGGCTGCATTGGCACCCCTGCCGCTCCTGGTCGAACTGGAGCGTTTTCGCGACGGTTATCGGGTCGAGCGCTCAGGGCTGACCACAGGGCGTGCCGCAGATGACGACGAGCCTGTCCGCTATGCTCGTGTCAGGCTCTATGCCTCTGATGCCGACCGCATCAGTTCATTGGCGCGCTGGTTGCAGGAACAGCATATCGATACGCGCAGCCAGCAGGCACAGGCAGACAGCGTCCGGCAGATATCCACCGTGCTGGGCTGGGTGTTTGGTGTGATCGCAGTGGCGGCGCTGCTTGGATGCATCGCCTCGCTGGCCGGTGCCTTTCTCTCCAATATTGAGCGCAAGCGGCGCAATCTGGCCGTATTGGGGCTGCTTGGCAGCACCCAGGGCGAGCTGGCCTGGTTGATGCAGGTTCAGGCGCTGTGCCTTTCTTCGGCGGCCTATGCCTGCAGTCTGTTGATCTACGGTCTGGGCAGCCTGGTGTTTGATGCGGTGCTGGGTGGTGGCCCGGCGACAGGACGGTTTGTGTGCGAACTGGCTGGCTGGCAGATGGCGGTGGGGTATGTCTTGACGCTGTTGCTGGCGGGTAGTGTCTCGTGGGCAGGCACTCGTCGGGCAGTACGGATCGATCCGGCCGAGAGTCTGCGCGAGGTCGGATAGCGACCGGCCGAACCGTCAGCCAGGAAGGCGTGCCGGTTCTGTTGGATAGCAGTGGATGGCGGCACGACCGTCGGAACGGGGCACCGCATCATGGACACAGGCACCGTTGAACGGTGAGTATGTATCCTGTGGCCAGGACACCTGTATAAACCTGGCCACCGGTGCAACTAGCGTGCTGTCGTATGCCCCCGGCGCAGCGCCTGCCCCAGCATGATCAGCGTGATGCCCTGGAACAGCAGGTCGAGGGCCAGCAGGAAGCCCAGGATCCAGAGGCTGTTGGCAGGCCACCCTGCCGCAATGAGCAAACCTGCCAGCAGCGTGATCAGCCCCGAGAGCGCCAGCCATTTCCAGCCCGCCTGGCTGCGGTTGTTGAACCATAGCCATAGCCTCAGGGCACCTGCCGCGATCAGCACGGCTCCCAGCAGCAGGGTCAGCGCGGCCGCGCCCGCAATCGGGTTGTAGAGTGCCAGCAATCCGGCCGCGATGTAGAACAGTCCACTGACCGTCCAGACCAGGAAGCCGCTCCAGCCCTTGATTCGCCACGCCTGGATCAGGTGCAGAATGCCGCCCGCCAGCATCAGGGCACCGACGAACAGCACGCTCACCAGCGTGAAGGCCAGCACATAGACGGCACCGATCAGGCCCAGTACCAGCAGCAGGATGCCCAGCCCGACAAACCAGCCCCAGTGCGCGCCCAGTGCCGTCAGGTTGCTGACCAGCGGGGCCGTGGGTGAAAGGCCCGGTACCGGATTGTCGTGGTGTTCGGAAGAAGGTCGATCATTCATCATGGACTCCTGGAGTGGTGCATCTGGAAAATGGCCGTATCCGGTTCAGCATGAATGGAGTGTGAATGGTTCGTTCATGCTCCATATGGGAGCAGTTTGCCATACTAAATCCATGCCTTGATGAATCGAGGCAGTATCCATTCAACTGATCTGGAGTTTAGATATGCAAAAAACCAGTTTTCTCGCCGCCATTGCCGCCTCCGCCACGTTGCTTGCCGCCCAGCCAGCCCTGGCCCAATATACCGGGCCGGGCGCACAGGGCGTGGCCGTTTCCGTTCAGGATATTCTTGATAATCCCGTCGATGACCAGCGCGTCATCCTGCGTGGCCATCTGGTGCGCCAGGTCTCGGACGACAAATACCTGTTCTCGGACGGTCAGAAGGAAATCCGCGTCGAGATCGACCGCAAGCGTTTCCCTGCCCAGTCGATCGATGAAAAGACCCGCGTGGAGATCGTCGGTGAAGTTGAGAAGGACTTCCTCGAATCGCCCGAGATCGATGTGGAAGTCATGCGGGTTGTTGAATAAGGCAGCGAGGGCGGCCCGCAGCCTGGAGCTGCCTTAACGCAGCTCTTTCTGGGCAGCAATCCGATTGAATTCGGCCTTCACAGTATCGAAGCCATATGCCTTCTCAAGTCGTTTGACGGTGAAGTGGCCGCGCGCCATATCCTGGAAAAAATCAGTGAACATGGTGTTGATCAATGCGCCGCTGGCCGCCCCGACAATCGGAATGGCCTGCGCGGCCGCTTTTTCCGTGACCACCACGCCGAACCGCGTGGCCACTTTTTCCAGCAGGCTGCTCAGCCATTTGCCGGCATGCGTCGTGATGACCTCGGCGGTCATCAGCCGCATGGCATAGTAGGTCGTCTCGGCTGCATCGTCATCCTTGGATTCTCCACCCAGGGCAAAGACCTGCAGGCAGGCCTGTTTGGTGTCCTCATCTTCCAGATCGAAGCCTTCGCTGCGGGCAATGTCTGCTACCGCGCGCATCATGATAGTCGTCGATACGGGCAGCTCGACGGCCAGGCCGGTAAATCCGAAGAATCCCCCCACTCCGCCCGAGATGGCCGCATAGGCCTTGTTCCATTTGGGTGAAGCCTCTTTTTGTTCGTTGCCCAGGCTCCACAGGGCTGCGTCGGCGGCCTTGCTCAGTGCTGTCTTGACCAGCACCTGAATCTTGCTTTCCATGCCGCGCGGCAGGTACTCCAGAATCTTGTCGAGCGGCTTGCCGACGACGCCCGTCAGCTTTGCCGTCAACGTGGGCGACAGCAGGATCTGGACGGCTTGTTCCAGGTCTTGTTGGTCGGTTGGGGTAAGGCGCTGAGCGTGCGACATGGCGGGCCTATGCTTGGGGTCGTTGGCACTATTCTAAACGTACCCTGTAGACCTGTTGGTAGCACTCAAGCGTGCGATGCCCTCTACTGCCGGTGAGTAGTTCTCGCAGTTCTGATAGAAAACCAGAGCGTCTTCATTGTTTCCAAGGCATTCCAGAATCACGCCGATATTATAAAGTGCCTTGAATGAATGCACGCCCTTCTTGCGGCCGGGAGGCATTCTGGTGCATGCAAGAAAATGATCAACGGCCTGTTGCATATCGGCGTTGTTCATGTATATCAGGGCCTTCAGGAAAACAAAATCAGTAGAAGGGCAGTATTTTTCATAATCCAGGAATTTCAGCGCCTGGGTATATTGACCGGAATTGATGAGGGAATATCCATAGGTTTCGATCAGATCTTCGCTGTACTCAAAAAAATGACCGGCTTGTAGTCGCAGAGATCTTTCAAGACATGTGCAAGCCGCAGGATAGTTTCGATGAATATAGTGTGTTTTGCCGAGCTGGTAATGCAAGTATGGATCTTCAGGGGCCAGTCTCAGTGCCGCCTCAAGCAATTTCACGTTGCGGCTCAGTTTGTCCTTTTCTTGCAGAATATCGGTCTGGTAGCCCAGATGATGCAGTGTGATGGGCGCGTCAAAACGGGCAAAGTCCGGCGCTTCGACATGCGGACAGATTTGTTCATGGATGAGGCCCTGGTATCCGTAGCGTGACTTTCGAAACAGTCGGTTGATTCGCTCGGTTTCTTCATTCTCTCCTGCGTGGTTGATCATATTGATCCGCCCCACTGCATCTGGCTGTGCTTGCATCAAGGCCAGCAAAGGCCCGGTATCCAGCGCTGCCAGCGTCTCGTCGGCATCAATGACCAGGACCCAGTCATGCCTGGCGAATTGAATCGAATGGTTGCGTGCCGCAGAAAAATCATCGACCCATCGGAATTCATGGACTTTCGGCACAAACTGGCGGGCGATTTCTTTGGAGTGATCTGTGGATCCTGTGTCCACGACAACGATGTCATCGAAGTGGGGGATGAGCGCTTGCAGGGTTTTTTCCAGGTGTCTGGCCTCGTCCTTGACGATCATGCAGACCGAGATCATCAGCATAGTGTGATCGCCCTTTGAGTCAGGTGTATGGGCGATGACATGAAATGGGGCATGGGATGCGCTTCCTAGACAGCCGTGACATGATGTTTTCAGTGTATGCCAACAGGAGTGGCTTATGTTTGGTTTTCCACATCTTCACGAAAATGATAGCAAGTGCATAAAACAGTGAGCGTAGCAGTATGTCTGCGTTGATGTTTTTGTCTATTCTTGTAGCAACAACCCATTCCGATGCAATAAATCCACCGTATTTCTCAAAATCCTGTCCACAGTCAGTTCAAGATTGCGTTGCCCTTTGAGCATTTTTCCATCAGTATCAGGCACTTGGCCTCGCTGCAAGACATTGCGCAACAACCCCTTCAGCTCCGCGGCCGAGCGCTTGCCATCCATGTGGCGTATCAGCCAGTATTCAGCGTCTTCCAGATGTAGCTGTACTGCGTCGTGCCAAAGATTGTTCAGTCCGATACCAAAGCCTGGTGTACGCCGCTGCTCAAGGATTTCCAATGCGCCAGGAATCAGCATAGGATGCTCGCGCACTGTTGCAAGATCGTAGTCCTGGTAAGGGTCTGCCTCCAGGCCATAATGCAACAGCCCTTGGCGGAACAGGGTATGCATGGCAGCCAGCAGACTGCGGTTTGCGCGGTCGCTATCCGAGTCATGTAACTGTGGGCGCGCGCGCTCCAGCAATGTCATGATATCCAGTGACGCAGGCCAGGCCGCACTGAGCACAGAAGTCACTGCCAACATGGCGGGATCCTGGGTGGCAAGCATGCGGTGGGCATGGTTTTTGAAGTGTTGCATGTCGGATGCGACAGCCTGCTTCGGCGTGTCTGGCCGGAAAAATCCGGCCCAGCGCAGGTCAACAATGCGGCCTGGGTCTGGATCGGGCAGGATGTGTTCACGCTGGGCTGCATGCACGACCAGACTTTTACGAAAGGTGCGCCCCACGGCAAAATCAAGATATTGCTGCCGCATGATGCGGGGTTGATTGGCTGAGATTTGCTCGTGATGTTGCTGTACCGTGGTGCCATAAGAAATGGCCATCTCTGCGTGTGGATCAGCATCGCCAACATGCAGGCACCCTTCTTGCTGGCAGAGTTCCGCAAACTCCAGCAGATAGCAGGGCGCATTGAAGGTTTCGAGATACTCATGCGCAATATAAAAATCCGAATGCTGCAGCAACCGATGAACCGCCGCTTTGAGTACGGAGCCAAGTTGGTTCTGGCTTGCCACACCTTCAGTCAGCAGGCCCAGCATGGCTTTGGCACTGAGGAGCTTGTCGGCATGGTCTGACGTGGCCTGGGCATGCAACAGCATGGCATCGCGCAGGATGTCGTTGGCTTTCCAGCCTGGATAGGTGTTGTAGCTGATATAGGCCAATCCGTAGGGAGACAGGTTTTCGCGCACGATACGCAGGATGGCAAGGCGCACCTCGTGGGGAACCCAACTGAACACACCATGCGCAATGATGTAGTCAAACTGACCGAAATCGGGCGTGATATCGGTCAGGCTCATGGCATGCAATGCCAGGTTGCTCAATTTCAATGCCTGTATCAGGCCCTGACCCTGTTCTATCTGTACTGCGGAAAGATCCACGCCGACAATCTGCGCCTCAGGATGGCTCAGTGCAAAAGGCAATAGATTGCCGCCGCCTGCACAGCCCAGCTCCAGGACACGCGCCTGTTTGAGGGGCACGGAGGACAAACCGTAGAGATGTGCCGCCGCGCGCAGGTGGCGAGGTGACGTATAGGAAAAAGCATTTGATTCGTACAGATGCTTGTCATAAGCGTCGGCAATGGCCAAGTTGGCTGCATCAACGGTTTGCATTCAGGATTCCTTGTGCTGGCTGACGGGATACATCCCAAGCAAAAACAGCCCCGGCCAACGGCAGCAAGGGCTGTTTGGTGTCCGCATGGCGATTCAGCGGACAAATCACTGCGCAAAAAATTAACGCAGCAGCGACAGGACAGTTTGGGGAACCTGGTTGGCCTGGGCCAGTACCGAGGTACCGGCTTGCTGCAGGATCTGCGCGCGCGTCATGTTCGACACTTCGGTGGCGTAGTCGGCATCTTCGATACGCGAACGGGCGTTCGACAGATTGTTGATCGTGTTGTTCAGGTTGGCGATGGTCGACTGGAAGCGGTTTTGAATCGCACCCAGGTTCGAGCGGGCTTCATCGATCTTGTTCAATGCCCCATTTGCCGTATCAATTGCGGCTTGCGCATTTGCCAGTGTATCTACCTTGAGATCTGCAATGCCAAGCCCGTCCGTACCTGTCGTGGCGTTGATCAGGCTATCTTTGGTGACTGTGATCTGGTCGTTGGTCGAGTTGTTGGCACCGACTTGGAAGGTTAGACCTTTTCCTGTTGCTGCCAATTCTCCCGTGCCGTCCAGCAACTGGGTGCCGTTGAAGGCAGCAGACTTGGCAATACGATCAATTTCATTGATACGTTGCGTAATTTCGGTCTGGATCGAGCCGCGGTTGGTCGAGTTGTTCGAATCGCTGGCAGCCTGCACGGCCAACTCACGAATACGTTGCACGTTGTTGTTGATTTCGTTCAGGTTGCCTTCAGCCGTGGCAGCCAGCGAGATACCATCGTTGGCGTTACGGGCCGCCTGGGTCATACCTTTGATCTGAGCGGTCATGCCGTTGGCGATCGCTTGGCCAGCAGCATCATCCTTGGCACTGTTGATGCGCAGGCCCGAGGACAGGCGTTCGATGGCGTTGCCCAGCGAGCTTTGCGACTTGTTCAGATTGGTTTGGGCAACCAGGGACAGGTAGTTCGTATTGATAACGGAGATTCACGCAAACTCTCTGTTTCTTCAGCCTTGTAAAGAACCAACCATTTGATATTTATATAAAAATAGACTCTAACGGAAAGTCTGTCTCAATACACTTGATATCGACATGTATAGCTTTGTGCATATCCTTTCCTGAGCAGGTTGCGCTATTTTGCCGGCATGGTTAAGGCTGTCGGGCGCGATGCCAGTTACAAAGTGGCCCTACAGGTGTATATATTCGTGCCATTTTTCAAGGCAGTGCACGCATGACCATTCATTTGCTTACGGAACGCAGCATCAGAAACGCCGTGCCGCAGGTGAAACCCTATACGCTGCGCGACGGTGGCAGCCTGTTCCTCCAGATCCAGCCGTCGGGAGGCAAGCTCTGGCGCTATCGCTATCGCATGCAGGGCCGAGGGTATATTTATGCCATTGGTCGCTATCCCGATTTTTCGTTGGAGGAGGCTCGCCAGACCTGTGCCCAGGCCCGCGCCCTGGTGCGGAACGGCATTCATCCCCTGGCAGAGCGACAGCGGCGGCTGGCTGTACAGTACGAGGCGGGTCGCCATACTTTTCAGGCCGTTGCCGAGCGCTGGCTGGCATTCAACAGCGATTGGAGTCCAGGCTATGCCGCCAAGGTACAGGCCTATCTGCAGCGGGATGTGCTGCCAGTTATTGGCAAGATGCCTGTCACCATGGTCAGGACGACTCAGTTGCGACCCATCATCCTCGCGGTCGCTGACCGTGGTGCCCCGACGGCTGCAGCGATGGTACGACAGTGGTTGGGGCAGATATTCAGTTACGCTCAGGCACACGGGTTTTGTGAGCATCACCCCGTCCAGGGGCTGCGTGGCCTGTTGAAGCGCAGCGTGACACGGCACCACCCACCTCTGGCGTGGCATGATATTCCGGCGTTTTTCAACAGACTGGAACAATGGCCGGGACATCGCACCACGATACTGGCATTGAGACTGTTGGCGCTGACTTTTGTCAGGACGGGAGAGTTGCGACATGCTCGTTGGGAGGAGTTCGATCTGCAGGCCGGGCTCTGGCATATTCCAGCAATTCGCATGAAAATGCGCCGGGCACACATCGTGCCTTTATCTGCCCAGGCGCAGGCCAGGCTGCGTGAGCTTCACGTATTGACGGGGCATGGTGCGGTGCTGTTTCCCAACATACGCAATCCTGGTCAAGGGATCATGGGGCGTAGTTCGCTCAATCGGGCGATCGGCTGTCTTGGCTATGCCGGGCGCTTTTCCGCGCATGGTTTCCGGGCAACGGCAACGACATTGCTGGGCTTGCTGGGCTATCCCGACAAACAGGTCGATCTGCAATTGGCTCATCGCCGGCTCGACAGTGCGCGGGCACCGTATGACCATGCCCGCTTCCTGAGCTCCAGGCGAGAGTTGATGCAGGATTGGGCCGATATCCTTGAGCGGCTAGAGGCTGGGTGGACGCTGGAACAGATCACCCGAGAATTCGGTCCGGTATCGGTCCGCAGGGCTGCGTTTCTGGGGGTCGTCCAGCGGGAGTGAACTGGATGTTGGCGAGGACTTGTAGAAAATTTACATAGACCCCTAAAGTTTTCGCTGAAGTCCCCGTTAATGGGTGGCAAGGCAGCACAGCCACCCCTAGGGTTCGGCGGCCGCCAAGCTGTACAGGGCATTCCCTGCCCGGCAAAGAACGCCTCTACCTCTTAGGAGTCAAACATGGCTGTTATCAATACTAACTATCTGTCGCTGGTTGCCCAAACCAACCTGAACAAGTCGCAAAGCTCGCTGGGCAACGCCATCGAGCGCCTGTCCTCGGGCCTGCGTATCAACAGCTCCAAGGACGACGCTGCTGGCCAAGCTATCGCCAACGGCATGACCGCTCAGATCAAGGGTATGACCCAGGCTGCCCGTAACGCCAACGACGGTATCTCGCTGGCAGCCACGGCTGAAGGCAACCTGAACGAAATCAACAACAACCTGCAGCGCATCCGTGAACTGGCTGTGCAGGCTGCCAGTGATTCGAACAACTCGACGAACCGTGGTTCGATCCAGACCGAAATCGACCAACGCCTCTCCGAAATCAACCGTATCGCCAATGCGGCTGAGTTCAACGGCACCAAGCTGCTGAACGGCACGGGCGCGCTGGCCTCCGGCGGTTCGGGCCTGACCTTCCAGGTCGGTGCCAACAACACGACCGATGATCGTATCGCTGTCACCAGCAGCAGCCTGATCAACGCCACGACCGCCAGCGGCACGGGCCTGGGCGTTGCCGGTATCAACGTGACCTCGCTGTCGGGTGCACAAGCTGCAATCACCTCGGCACAAACCGCGCTGGACAAGATCGATACGGCACGTTCGAACCTGGGTGCGATCCAAAACCGCTTCCAGTCGACCATCGCCAACCTGAACAACACGATCAACAACCTGTCGAACGCCCGTTCGCGTATCGAAGATGCCGACTACGCAACCGAAGTGTCGAACATGACGCGTGCTCAGATCCTGCAACAGGCTGGTACCTCGGTGCTGGCCCAGGCCAACCAGGTTCCCCAGACCGTCCTGTCGCTGCTGCGTTAATTAGCGACTTCGATCTTGTTGTAAAAACAAGATTGATATATAAAAAGGGCATCCTCTATCAGAGGGGATGCCCTTTTTCACTATTTTTGTCCGAAGTTCCTGCATATCATCACCATGCCTCTTTCCTGGTGATTATCGATTGAAACTGGATTTGTGCTCATGCATGCCAAAGTCAAGGCCCCATTTTTTTCAGTGATATTGACGACGTATAACCGACCTGAGTTATTGCGCCATACATTGGAGAGCTTGAAGGATCAGAAGTTTACTGACTTTGAAGTCATTGTTGTCAATGACAATGGTATGCCTGTTGAAGATGTCATATCTGATTATGAACTGGATCTGACATACCTGAAGCAAGGCCTCAATATGGGTCTTTCCCAGGCGCGAAATGCGGGCTTGAGAATCGCTCGCGGAAAGTACATTACCTATATCGATGATGATGATGTCTACCTGCCTGAACATCTTGAGGTTTTACACCAGGAATTCAATAGAAAAGGCAGTGCCCTGATTTATACGGATGTGGTTTATGTACAGGAAACACTCGATGGTGCAATAAGAAAAGAGGTATCCCGCAGCTATCCAACTCGGCACGATAGCTTTGACAGGGACGCCTTGCTGATAAGAAATAATATTCCTGTCAATAGTTTCTCGCATCCCAGGGATATTCTGGAAAAAGTAGGCTATTTTGATCCTATGCTGCCAGCGTTTGAGGACTGGGACATGTTGCTCAGGCTCAGCGCTGTCTTGCCTGTTTTTCACGTAAAGAAAACGACTGCAGAGGTCAGGCAACGGGTTGCTGCATCGGCAGGTGACAATATGCTCTCGCGGGAGGAAAAGAATTTCATCCCGCTCTATCAGGAAATATACGCTCGTTTCCCGACAGATAACCTGCAGACGATGATTACCCGGCGTGACCTCATGGACGGCATGCAGGATCATAAGCAGCGTCGGAAAAACGAGACCGAACTCTATGCAGCATGGCTCGAGTGGCAGTCTCCGGATACAACGCGTCAGACAATTCTGAATGCACTGGTTGCCGCAAATGGTGGAGAGAATCAGGTAGGTATTGTGCTGCTGGATGACGTCGATTCTGAGCAAAAATACCGGAAAACACTGGATAGCATATATCGGCAGATGGTGCTTCCATGCCGTGTGTGGATATTGACCAATCGCACAATCGATAGTGTCCCGGATGGGTGTTCAGTCATCAATGTTGCACCTGACGAATATATTTCCGGACTCAACGATCTGATCAATCAAACCGATTGCCCCGCAGTGCTGCTGGTTGTAAGAGCCGGCACATCGATTCTGCCCAGCGCTGTGCTCGATATTTCTGTTGCATATGTCTGTGCGCCTAATACTGGCGTGTGGTACATGGACAGTGATGTCATTACAGATTTGGGAACGCCTGAGTCTCCCATGTTGCTGCCGGAAATAAACCTGGATTTTCTGCGTAGTTACCCCTATGTAGGGCAGGATTTTGTCATCAATACAAAAGTCGCCCGTTCTAATGGTGGCCTGAGTATTGACATGGGTGGACTGAGTCATGTGGATTTTATGCTCAGGCTTTTGGAAACCCAAGGGCTGCTAGGTGTAGGGCATATTTCTCGAGTGTTGCTGCATCATGATGAGACCATACCTGTCTGGGCCAGATCGCCTCAGGTGCGTGCTTTGCATCGCAAAGTCATGGAAAGCCATTTCCAGAGAATTGGAAGGCAGGTCGAAATCGTTGAAAACGAAAACGGCTTGGTGTTTGATATTAACTATGAACATGGTGTGAATCCACTGGTATCGATTGTCATACAAAATCGGGACCTGGGTGTCATTCTGAAGGCGTGCATAGATAGCCTGATTGAAAAGACAGCCTACAAGAATTATGAAATATTGATTGTCGATCAATCCAGCACGGATCCAGAAACAGTACGATTTCTTTCTGAAATCAAAGCATTGCAGATTGAACAAATCAAGGTGCTGGATTGGCAAGGCGATTTCAGCTTCTCGGGCATGGCCAACCATGCCCGCAGCCAGGCTCGAGGTGACGTCCTGCTGTTTCTTGATAATGATACGGTGGTGACCCAGCCTGATTGGCTGGATCAGATGCTGAATCATGTGTTGCGGGGAGAAGTTGCCTGCGTGGGTGCCAGGCTTGACTATCCGAATGGGCGTATTCAGCATGCCGGATTGACTTTGGGTATGGCGGATAGCGTAGGTTTTGCATTCAAGGGCATGTCGTCTATGGCACCGGGCTATATGGCCCGGATTCAGGCCACCTCAAGCATATCGGCCGTCAGCGCAAGCTGCATGATGGTACGTACGGCGGTTTTTGATGAGATAAATGGTTTTGATGCATCAGAGTTTCCGGTGCATTATGGTGATGTGGATTTTTGCCTGCGTGCCAGACAGGCTGGATATTTGAATGTCTACGCCGCCCGTGCAGTGGTCGAGCATCTGGGGGGGGCTTCGCTGGTTCAGCAGGATAAATTCGGCGTTTCTTTCCATCCGACTTATGAATGTGTGGATCGGTTGTATGGTCGCTGGCTGAACGTTCTGGCGCAGGACCCTTGTTATCATCCTGCTTACTCTCTGGATGAACCGGGCTTTTCTCTGCCCAGTTCACCGATGATCAAGGCCCCGCTGCCTGGAAAGCCCTTGCCGGTTTTGTTTGCGGTACCCGGTGATCATTATGGTTGCGGGAATTATCGCGTCATGCTGCCCTTTAACGCCATGCGCAGGCAGTTCATGATCGATGGTAATCTGCTCGAGCCAAAGGTGCCCAGTATTATCGAATGTGCTCGGGCGGAGCCGGATGTGATTGTGCTGCAGGGAGCGTGGAGCAATCCTCACATCGTCAAGCATATTCAAAGACTCAAGAAGTTCATTGGCGCAAAAATCGCACTGGAATTTGATGATTATGTGCAGAATGTGCCAACCAGGCATAATAATCGAAAATATTATTCGACCAATCATATTTCAAAAGTACGGCGCGCGATCGAGCAGGTGGACTGGGTCGTAGTGTCTACCCCGGCCTTGGCGGAAGAGTATTCCCGGTTCCATACGGATGTGCGTGTCAGCCTCAATCGGCTGGAGCCTTCATGGTGGGATACACTGCAGTCCAGCCGGCGTACGGGCAAGAAACTGCGCGTAGGCTGGGCGGGTGGCAATAGTCATGCGGGAGATCTGGCCTTGCTCAGGCAGGTAGTCAAGGATACAGAGGCTGACGTTGAGTGGGTGTTTTTCGGGTTGAAACCTGAAGGGGTGTCGGCTGAATATCATTCGGGAACCGCGATCGAGAACTACCCCCGAAAGTTGGCTAGCTTGAATCTCGATCTGGCAGTGGTTCCTTTGGAAATCAATCAATTCAATACCTGCAAGAGCAATCTTCGCCTTCTGGAGCTGGGCGTTCTGGGGATTCCGATTATCTGTACTGATATCGAGCCTTACCGCTGCGGTCTGCCTGTCACGCTGGTACGTAATCGCACCCAGGACTGGGTCGCGGCGATCCGCGAGCACACCTCAGAGCCTCAGGCGCTATCGGTAATGGGCGACAACTTGCGAGAGGCCGTGCTCAAAGACTGGATGCTTGATTCCGAAAACAGCCTGAAACAATGGTTTTCGGCGTGGACGGCAGGTAATTGAAAATGGTCGGGCATAAGGAAATTTTTATATCATGACTGGACAATCTCAAATCAATACCCCCGATGTCACTGTCGTGATACCGACTTACAATAGTGGTCGGTATATCGTTGCTGCCTTGGATTCGATTTTGTCTCAGCAGGGTGTCAGTCTGGAAGTGATCGTGGTGGATGACGGATCTACTGACGATACCCTCGATTATCTTGCCCCTTATCTGGAGGATGAAAAGGTATCGACTGATCACAATCAAAATAACCTGGGGCCCAATGCCAATTTCAACAAATGCATAAAGTTGGGTACAGGGCGGTATATCATCGTATTTGGACATGATGATGTCATGTACGAGAATCACCTGGCATCCTTGGTGCAGGCGATGGATGTGGCATCACAGGCTGCAATAGGGTATACGCAGGCGGACTGGATCGATGAAAACGGGAATTTTATCCGCAGGGCCGATCATGTAGGACATCTACCGGTTTCCTATACAGGTGGTCGAGATGAAATTGTTGATCTGTTGTCGCATGATAATTATATAAATCCGTCAACAGTAATATATCGACGAGAATATATTCCTTCCTTGACCCTGGATAACGGAAATATGACGACGGGTCATCTGCTGGCAGGTGACTGGGAGCAGTGGCTGCGTATTGCACGAACACGGCCGGATTTTGTGTTCTTGCACCAGGCCAGCATCGGCTATCGTATACACGAAGGACAGATTTCCTCCCGATTTTATGCTGACAGTCGACCGTTGCGAGAGCATGCAGAAATTCTGGAAATGATGCTCTCGGAAAAGGCGATTCTGGATCGGCTGCAGAAATCTGCGGCATCGATCTGGAATCTCTACTATGGCCGCCTGATAAATTATCCTGCGGCAATTCAGGAAGAGATGCGGGAGCGCACCAAATCCATTCTGAGCCAGCTTTTTGGCCGTAAACCAAAATTTGATCCAGCCATATCTTTGTTGCTGTTCGCGGAAAATAATGATGAACAGGTATTCGAAACCCTGGATAGTTTGAGTGCATGCACAGACCACGATTTTGAAGTCGTGCTCATAAATGGCGGCGGACAGGCGATTGAGTCCCGACTGGCAACATATGGTTTTCCTGTCACGTACGTCCGTGGAGCGGCAGGCGGCATGGACGCTGAACGAAAATGCGATGCGGAAAAGGTTGCCAGGGGGAAACAGGCTGTCAGGGTTGAGGCAGGTACAAGGCTGTCATCGGCGTGGTTCGATAAAATATACTAGGAGCAATGCTGATGATACCGTTCCTGGATCTCCGTTCCGTTGTTGGGCGCCAGAGGGATGACTTGCTGGAGGATTTCAGACGGGTGCTGGATAGTGGCTGGTTTATCAATGGCCATGAGCAGAAAGCGTTTGAAGCAGAGTATGCGGAGTACTGCGGTGTTCGGCATGCTGTCGGGGTTGGTAATGGGCTGGAGGCCATCAGGCTGATCCTGCGTGCGCAGTTGGAGTTAGGCAGGTTGCAGCCCGACGATGAGGTGTTGGTGCCTGCCAATACGTTTATTGCCACTGCACTGGCCGTGACCGAGTGCAATCTTGTATTGAAGCTCGTGGAGCCGGACGAACACACTTTCAATATCAGCAAGGCATCCGTTGAGGCCGCTCTCTCTGAAAAAACGCGTGTCATCCTGGCTGTGCATCTATATGGTGAAATGGCGGACATGGCCGCGCTTCGGGCGCTGGCTGATCATCGTGGCTTGCTGCTCATCGAGGATGCGGCCCAGGCTCATGGTGCGTCAGTTTCCGGGCGTAAGGCCGGAAGCTGGGGACATGCTGCCGCTTTCAGCCTGTTTCCATCCAAGCCTCTGGGTGCTTTGGGCGACGCGGGTATCATTACGACGGACGATGATGCCCTGGCAGAATGTATCCGTGCTTTGAGAAATTATGGTGCTCGCGTCAAGTACCATCATGATATGAAGGGCGTCAATTCCAGGTTGGATGAGGTGCAGGCAGCTTTCTTGCGTACCAAATTGAAAAGTCTGGATAGCGATAATCAGGAGCGCCACAGGATTGCAGAGCGTTATTGCCAAGGTATCAACAACCCATATGTAAAAACGCCTTCCTTGCCGCAATTCGGAGATGTGCATTCATGGCATATTTTCTCTGTTTGCTCTGATCATAGGGATATGTTGCAGGAATTTCTGCGCAAGAAAGGCGTGGAAACGCTGATTCATTATCCTGTTTCCATTGGCGAGCAACCAGCCTACCATGATGCTGGTTTGAACAAATGCCCAGTCGCTGAATCTCTTTCCCGGCGTGTGCTCAGCCTGCCAATTTATCCAGGGCTGTCTGGCGGTCATATTCAGACGATTATAGATGCCTGCAACGATTTTTCCCCTGATATCAGGAGTGGCGATGAGCATTGATGAATGCCAGCTTGTTGATTTGCCGAGGATACAGGATCCACGAGGTAATCTGACTTACATAGAACAGAATCGGCATATTCCATTCGAAATAAAGAGGGTCTATTATCTATATGACGTTCCTGGTGGCTCGGAGCGCGGCGGCCATGCCCACAAGGAATTGAAACAGTTGCTTATTGCCATGTCGGGAAGCTTTGATGTGGAGCTGGATGACGGATCTTCCAGGAAGAAATTTCACATGAACAGATCCTATTCAGGATTACTGATTCCGCAGATGATATGGCGCAGGATAGATAATTTTTCAAGCGGCAGCGTATGTATGGTTCTGGCTTCCGAGATTTATTCGGAAAGTGATTATTTCAGAAATTACGATGATTTCCTGGCTGCTGTCCGGAATAAGCGTAATGACGAAGCCCAGTTCTAGAAATTTTGATGGAAGCGTGAAATGTCGAAAAATCCTTTCGATGAAATCGGTTTCGAGGACTTTCGAGCCTTCGCCAAGAATCCCCAGCTCTCGAAATATGAAAAGATAGGTTTTCCAGACGCTTTCCGGGCCGGTGCAGAAGAAAGAATTTTTGCCGATATCCGTAGAAAATTGACCAATCTGGATAAGGCCGGCCAAATCGCCCTGGATATTGGTCCGGGTTGTAGTGATCTGCCTTTGATGCTGATCGAGCATTGTCGCCAGTTCCAGAGTCATCTGTATCTGATTGACAGTCAGGAGATGCTTGATCTGTTGCCGGATCCGGCATGGACGAGCAAACATCCGGCCAAATTTCCCGAGTGTCCTGATTTCATGGAGGCTCAGAAAGAAAAAATCGATGTCATACTCTGCTATAGCGTGCTGCACTATATCCTTGTTGACACGGCCTTCTTTCGATTCCTGGATGGAGCCCTGTCGCTTCTCGCTCCGGGTGGACAATTTCTGATTGCTGATATCCCCAACGTATCCAAGCGGAAGAGGTTTTTTGCAAGTGCCACTGGTATAGCATTCCATAAGCGGTTCATGAATACAGAGGCTGCACCTGAGGTAGTTTTCAACAATGTAGAGCATGACAAGATAGATGATGCTGTGGTCATGGCAATCCTCCAGCGCGCGCGCCTCCAGGGGTTCGATGCCTATGTTTTGCCTCAGGATCGCGAGTTGCCAATGGCAAATCGACGTGAAGATATTCTTATTATTCGGCCATAAGTCGAGGTATGCCAATGAAAAAGAACAGAAAGATATTTATCATCGGTGATTCTGCTTTTGCCGAGATTGCCTTTGAGCTATTCAGCCACGATTCTGATTATGAGGTTGTGGGTTTCTCGGTTGAAGCCGGCTATCTAAAGCAGGACCACCTTTTTGGGTTGCCTGTGGTGCCGTTCGAGACGATAGAGACCGTTTTTGATCCGGCTGAAGTTGAATTCTATGCCGCCATTACCTATGGTGCCATGAACAGACTCAGAACTCGACTCTATCAGGCGGCCAAGGCCAAGGGGTTTCGGCCAGCCAGTTATGTCAGCAGTCGTGCCTTCGTATGGCGCAATGTCGAGATGGGCGAGCATTGCTTTATCTTCGAGAATAATACGGTGCAGCCATTTTGCAAAATTGGCGATAACGTAGTGCTCTGGAGTGGTAATCATATTGGCCATCATAGTGTTATTGGCGATAATTGCTTTGTTGCGTCACAGGTCGTCATTTCTGGCTATTGCAATATCGGTCGAAATACATTCCTGGGTGTGAATGCGACTGTGGCAAATAATGTGAATTTAGGTGCGGATAATTGGATCGGCATGAGCGCGTCGATTGGAAAATCGACAGGCGACAACCTGATTTTCAAGGGATCCCAGGCGGAACAGGCCAGGTTGACGGCATTACGTTACTTCAAGGTTGAGGAAGGTGTCGATGGAGTGGCTTAAACGCGGTATCGTCTGGCGTCCCGACTCAGGACATCCCTTGATGTCCAGCCATGCCATTGCGCCGACTCCCTTCTTATTGAATCCGTCAGTTATTCGGGTTTTTGTTACTGTTCAGGATCAGCAGGGGCGCGGGCGGCCGACCTATTTCGATGTGTCCGCAGCTGATCCTGCCACGGTTCTGGGCGTTGCCCCTGGCCCTCTTCTCGATGTCGGTGTGCCAGGCGCATTTGATGATAATGGACTGATGGCATTGAGTGTTGTCAGAGGGGCTTCCGGGCAACTGATGATGTATTACGTTGGTTTTGAGCTTTGCCAACAGATCCGCTATCGCCTGTTCACGGGCTTGGCCATCAGTGACGACAATGGTACCAGCTTCAAGCGTTACAGCCAGGCTCCCATTCTGGATCGCAGCGATAGTGAGCTTTTTTTTCGTGGTGGGGCATTTGCATTAATGGAGGAAGGGCTGTTCCGCTTATGGTATGTGGCAGGAAGCAGTTGGACTGAAATCAATGGCAAAAGCATGCCGGTGTATGACTTGCGCTACCAGGAGTCCCCGGATGGCATTCACTGGGCTGACCAGGGCAGAACCGTATTGCGGATTACGGATCCGGATGAACATGGTTTTGGTCGTCCCTGGGTGACCAGGCTGTCTAATGGGCAGTATCGCCTCTTCTACTCCATACGCCGTTGCTCTTATGGTGCCTATCGCCTTGGATATGCAGAGTCGAGCGATGGGATTTCCTGGGTTCGGCGTGACGAAGACATGGGGCTTGATGTGTCCACCACGGGTTTCGACTCGGAAGCTATCATGTATTCTGCCGTCATTTCTGCTGCTGGCAAGACATACTGTTTCTATAACGGCAATAATTTTGGTGAAGATGGCGTGGCGCTTGCGGAGAAGGTGGATTGAGCATATCAGTGCTTCTGTATCGCGAAGAGCATCGGGCTGTCTGGGAGCAGTTTTGCTCTGTGTCTTCGAATGCCACGATGCTTCATACTCGCCAGTTTCTGGAGTATCACAAGTCTCGCTTTCAGGATCGTTCGTTGCTCATCTTTGAAGATGAGCGCCTGGTGGGCTTGCTGCCTGCTGCCGAGTCGCTGCAAGACGCAACGATAGTGTCGAGTCATCCTGGCGCGACATATGGCGGGATCATTCATGATGGAAGATTATGTGGCGCGAAGATGATCGAGGCAGTCGAGGTAATTGGCCACTTTTATAGAGAGTGCGGATATCGTAATCTCGACTATAAGGCTATTCCTGATATCTATAGCATCAGGCCCGCGCAGGATGACCTGTATGCCCTTTTCAGGTTTGGTGCAAGCCTTTTCCGGAAGGATTTGTCCAGCGCAATTCGACTGGATCGTAGAGGTGCCGTGAGCAGTCGCCGAAAGCGGAGTTTGAAAAAGGCACTGGAGAAGGTGATCGTTTCCGAAGAGATATGTCATCTTGATGCTGTTTGGCATGTCTTGCAGGATAACCTGCAGCGCAAGCATGGTACGCAGCCGGTCCATTCGCTGCCGGAAATCGCAGAGCTGTTTGCTCGCTTTCCCGAGCAGGTCCGATTGTTCTGCGCCCTGATTGACGATCAGGTAGAGGCTGGTGTCGTGCTGTTCAATTCACGGCAGGTCTGGCATGCCCAATACATTGCATCCAGTCAGGCCGGCTATTCCATATCAGCACTTGATGCTTTATTCGAGAATATTATTGCCTGTGCCGGCGCATCCGGTGCCGAGTATTTTGATTTTGGAATCAGTACGGAACAAAGCGGTCGTTTTTTAAATGATGGGCTGTATCGCTTCAAGACGGAGTTTGGCTCCGGCGGCGTGGTTCATGAGTTCTATCGGCTTTCGTTGTCATGAAATTGATAAGCACAAATCTTCCCGGACTGGTGATTGTTGAGCCACGAATCTATGGTGATTCGCGTGGCTGGTTTGCCGAAAGCTTTAATGCAGATCGTTTTGAGGCGGCTTTGGTGGAACTGGGTTTGCCGCCTGCCGGTCTGTTTGTGCAGGACAACCACTCTTGTTCTCATAAGGGTGTGCTGCGCGGCTTGCATTATCAGAAGAGCCCGCATGCGCAGGGTAAACTGGTACGTGTTGTACAAGGCAGCGCATTTGATGTCGTCGTTGATTTGCGGAAATCCTCTCCCACATTTGGGCAATCCTTTGGCATGGATCTGAGTGCGCAGAACAGACTTATGCTCTGGATTCCAGAAGGTTTTGCGCATGGTTTTTTGGCACTGGAAGATAATACCCATTTTCTTTACAAAACAACAGGGTATTATAATCAACTCAGTGAGGCGTGTATTTTATGGAATGATCCTGAGTTGAATATTCCATGGCCCATGCGAGAAGTTGTTCTCTCACCCAAGGATGAGCAGGCTACTGGGCTTGACCTGGCTGAGTTTTTTCCGTAGACAGCTGTAATGCTGGCTTGCGTATAGTCGGGCCTGATTGATTAATAAGCCGTTTCAGTCTTCCAGTAGTCTCAATAAATACTGGCCATAACCGGTTTTGCTGAGCCTCTGCCCGCATTCGGCCAATTGCATGCGATTGAGCCAGCCCTTTGTGTAGGCAATTTCTTCCAGGCAGGCTACTTTAAGACCCTGTCGGGTCTCGACTGTCTGGATGAATTGTCCTGCATCCATCAAGGATTCATGCGTTCCTGTGTCCAGCCAGGCAAAGCCTCGGCCGAGTAATTCGACCCGGAGCTTTCCTTCCTGCAGGTAAGCATTGTTGACATCGGTGATTTCCAGCTCGCCGCGCGCCGAGGGACGGACTGCCCGGGCAATGTCGATGACATCATTGTCGTAGAAATAAAGTCCGGTAACGGCATAGTGCGACTTGGGATGCTGTGGCTTTTCTTCGATGGAGAGGGCTCTGCCGCTGGTGTCGAACTCCACGACACCGAAGCGCTCGGGATCGGTGACATGGTAGCCAAATACCGTGGCACCGGATGTCTGGCCTGCCGCATGGCGCAGTTGTTCCGAAAAGCTTTGCCCGTAGAAAATATTGTCGCCCAATACCAGGCACACGGGCGCATCGCCAATAAATTGCTCGCCGATCAGAAATGCCTGGGCCAGGCCATCGGGAGAGGGCTGTGGCGCATAGCTCAGGCTGATGCCGAAGGCACTTCCGTCACCCAGCAGTTTCTGAAATCCAGGAAGGTCGTCAGGTGTTGAAATCAGCAAAATATCCTGAATGCCGGCCAGCATCAATACCGATAGTGGGTAGTACACCATGGGTTTGTCATAGATAGGCAGGAGCTGCTTCGAGACACCAAGGGTGATCGGATAAAGCCGACTGCCGGAACCGCCGGCCAGGATAATGCCTTTGCGTGGGATCATGGGTGTTGGAGAAGAGGAAAACGGAGTCTATGAACTGCGTTGTTTGATTGGCACAGTGAGCGCTTGTGCCAGTTGTGCTGCCTTGCCATCGCTTTTCCCGGCTGCGCTTTCGAGCTGATAAAGCCAGGCCAATAACTCTGCAATCGCGACATAGAGTTGTGGTGGAATGTGCTGGTCCAGGTCGACTTGCATCAACAGGTCGACCAGCTCTGGCGACTCGTGGATGAATACGCCATTTTCCCGTGCCGTACGAATGATGTTTTCCGCCTGCACACCGTAGCCCTTGGCGACGATCTTGGGGGCTGGTTCGTGGGTTTCGTATCGCAGTACGGCGGCACGCTGGCGCTGCCGTTTATCCTGGCTCATGGCTATCGTCCGGTGTGCCGATCTGGAGCTCGCTCAGGCTCAGGCCTGATGCCTGGAAACGGCTTTGCAACCGGGTGGCATGTCTTTGCAGTGTATCGGCGTGTTCAGTGCTCGATAGATGCACGGACCAATGCCCATTCTGGAGCCGCAAATCAGCCGCAATGGTGCCTAGTTGTGGCAGATGCAGGGTCAGGTGCGAGTGCCAGTGCTCCGCATCTTCGGCAGAGGCTTCGTTGGCATCTTGCTGCTGTCCCTGCCGGCGTTCGATTTCCCATTCCATCTGGGTGCCAGGCCACGCCTCGCCCTGGAACATGACGGACTGCTGCGCCAGAATATCCAGTTGCTGGCGCACGATCAATGTGACTTCCGGGGGAAGTGGTGGTGCTCCAGTATTGAGCATCTGGCCTGTGGTCGAGCCCGGCTGCAGGCCGGTCGGCGCGCCATTGGTGGAGGATTGTGCCTGGGCCCCATAAGCCTGGTGTGGCATGGGTGATGAGGTTCGCCCCTGATGCGCTGCCTCAGGCATTTGCAAATGTGCCTGAGGCTGGGCATGTACCCGTGCCATGGGCTGCTGGCCGTAAGTGGCTCGTGCCAACTGGGATTCGTAGAACAGGCCGCTTTGCGTGACGGTGCGAGCCAGCGCCAGCGCCAGTTGCATCACCGACGGCCCCTGCATGCCTGAGGATGCCAGGGCCTGCGAGACCGAGCCTGGTGCCGCCTGTGCCGGGGAGTTGCCTGGTTGTGCTTGTTGGCTCTGTCCGGGGGGATTGGGAAACAGGGGTGCGCGTAGCTGCGGCTGGGGTGGTAGCTGTGTTTGTGGGTACTGCTGCAACACGCTCATGATGGTCCGTGCTGCCTGCCCCAGAGATGTCGGCGATGACGGAAACAGCTTGCTGAGTGCGGCGAGATCAAAACCTTTGGCGGCACCCAGGCGAGTTTGCCGTGTCTGGTCCAGCGCTGCTTGTCGATTGGTTTCGCGCGCGGCCGGTTCACGGGCAGGTTGCTCCTGACGGCGTCCTGCGCCCGCTACCGGATCGCTTCTATCCACATGGGGAGCAAATGCCGGCTGTTGCCCACGGGTCAATGTGCCGTGCTTGGCCAGCGTGATGCCCAGCGCCGTGTCCAGGCGCTGTATCAGCAGATTGCTGGGCGCAGAGGGGCCACCGCTCATGCTGGTTGCGGATAAAGACCGTAGGCCTGGTTGAGCTTGTGTTCGCGCTGCGTCTGGGCAATCTGGCGGCGGATCTGACCAAGTTGCTCATCGGCCAGCAGGCGTATCTCGGCATCAACTTTCAGGATGCCTTCCAACAGTTCGGCACACCGGTTGCGATCAGCTGTTTCGGCGGGAATGGGTGCGTTGATCAACTCATCAGCCTGGGTTGTGTAGCGCTGCCCCAAGTCCATGAAAAACTCCCAATTGTCTTGCTGCGCGGCTACCAGCATGGCTTTGACCAGGCTGTGCAACTCTTCATATTGGGACAGCGATGCTGTGGGCAGGGGGGCGGCCATGGCGGCGGTTCTCAGGAGATCAGCGATGGGCGGGCGATGAATAGCCCGGGTCGACGGAAGTATGCCATGCGTCGGCGATATTGCTCAACAGGGTCAGAGCCAGATCCAGCTTGGTGCCATCTGCCTGCAGGTTGGCTTCGAGCAACTGGCGTACGACATAGTCATAGAGATCGGCCAGATTGATTGCAAGCTCCCCTCCTGTGTCCATGTTCAGGCCTGTCCGCAAACCATTCTGGACGATGTTGATAGCCTTGGAAATGGCCTGGCCCCGCGCTGAGATATTGCCACTGGCCAGATGTTCCTGTGCCTGGCGGATTGCATTGGTTGCGCCGTCGAACAACAGAGTGATCAGACGCTCCGGCGATGCATTGAGCACGCCGGTTTCGACGCCCACCTGTGCATAGCTGTTAAGGGAGCGTCTGTGGTTGGCGCGGGAAGGAAGAGGGGAGCTCATCTTGATTTACTACGAGTTTTTGGTGCCGTTGAGCACTGAGATCTGCGATGTCAGATAGCTGCTGGTGCTGCTCATCTGCGCAACCAGTACGTCAAGTGCGACAAAGCGGGCCGTATAGCGTGCCATGGTGTCTTCAATGCGCGCCCTGAGCTGTTCGTCTTGCTGTTCAAGGCCTGTCTGAGTGCGCTCGAGGCTGGTTCTACCATTATAAAACAGGCCATCAGTACGCAACATTTCTTCGGTGATGGCCTTGGTTTTGGCGGCAACACCGGTCTCGCCCTGAAATATTGCTGTGACATCGCCCGGACGCTCGCGGAGTGCCGTAGCCAGCAGGGTTTCGTCGATTTCAAGCTGACCTGTCTTGAAATTGGTCGTGATGCCCATGCCGGAAAGCGTCCGGTAGTCACCGCTGTCCAGTACGGGGGTCAGGGTTTCGCGGATGCGGGACTGGACACTGCGTGCCAGATAGTCGCCGTTGAGCGGGGCCGTGTTGCTTTCGCTTTTGGTCGTGTAGTCGGTGTAGACACCGATCTGGCTCAGGATGGCGTTGTACGAGGTTACGAACGCGCGAATGCCTTCCAGTGTGGCTTTCGTGTCGTCGGCGACATCCAGGGTATAGGCTTTGCTGGGGTCTGCTGCCGTCAGGTTAAGGGTAATTCCCTGAATGGCATCCTCTACCGTGTTTGAACCACTGCTGACGACGATGTCGTTGATCTTGACCGAGGCGTTGACTGCCGCCTGCGTGTTGGTCAGCTTGTCGAAAATCTGGGTCTTGACGTCGTCGTTGCCCGTGACGGTGATGCTGTCGATGTCTGCATTGACACCTGTGTCGCCAGCCGTCAACTGCAGATGGCGTGACGTGCCGTCGTTGATGATCGTGGCACGCACACCCAGGTTCTTGTCATCGTTGATGGCCCGCACGATGCCTTCCAGCGACGTGTCATTGAGCTCCAGCGTACGAGGCTTGGTGTCGGCGGTATCACCCTTGAGCTTGAACGTCACGGTACCACCGGTACCCAGTTGAGCGTAGCGGTCAAGATCGCTGTCCAGGGCACCCGAACGCACGCCACGCGTGGCCAGACTCTGGATGGTGACACTGTATTGGCCTGCAATGGCACCATTGCCTGTCGTGGCCGTCAAGCCTTCGCCCCCGGTCACTTTGGCGGTGGTGGCACCGAACAGGTTTTTGTCTGAGGACAGAAGTGGCTTGGCCAGCGCATTGCCGGCATTCTGGAAGCTGGCGACCGTGTTTCTCAGCGTGTTGTAGGCGTCAAGCTTGGACTTGTTGCGCTGATACTGCTTGGCCAGCAAGGCGAGCGGCGCTTCCTCGACCGTGCGCAGCTTGGCCAGTGTTTCGGTCAGGGGCAGGCCTGAACCCGCACCCAGGTTGGAGTTGATTGCTGTTGCCATGATGTGTTCTTTCCTTGTGTTGGTCTGGCTCGCCGGCTTTCAGGACGTGCGCTGAGGTTTGTTCTGTCGCGTGATCTGATCGATCAGGCCTGTGTGTCAATCGTGCGGTTTTGCGTGCTGGAGATCATCTTGGCGGCGCGGATGACTGCATCGGACGGGATGGTCTTGAGCACCTCACCGGTTTCCGCATCGACGATCGTGACAACCAGGCGGTTGGCATCCTTGTTCTGTTCGAATCGAAGCTGGGTCGCCCAGGCCTGCATGCTGCGGTTGAGCTGCTCCAGTGCCTTGTCGAGCGTGTCCTGGTCATTGGCCTGGCGACCCGGACGGTCATACGGCAAGTCAAATGGGTCGGCTGTGGCCGAGCCGGTCTGCCCCTTGTCCGGTGCATTGGTGGGCTGTACTCGCACGACGGCTTCGGCAGGCTGCGGAGCAGGTTGCTGCGCGGCGACAGGGCTTGCTGTCTGCACGAAGGTAGGAATCGGGGCAATGGTCATGGGTAACTCCGGTCGAGTTCACGGCTCCAGAAGAGCGATCCAGGTTCCTATAACGACAGCATGCGGCAGAACTTTAGGGGTGAGGCAAGGGTATCAGAATGTGGTTTATGGCGCAAAATGCAAGCAAAGTATTGGGGGATGTGCCAAATTCATCTTTGCGCTGTCATGATTCTGATACTATTGCGCCGATAGACTTAGAAAATGGTTCTTGATACAACAATTTGTATCTTGCATCGATAAGCCGTGTGGACTGCGACTTTCCAGTAGAGAAAGTGCCGTCATGTGCGGGGAGTGAAGGGGGCGGGAAGTAATAAAAGTTGCATGTATGTTGTCATACAGGCATTGCGGGCTCATCTTTCCAGCATGCGTGATATTGACAGATGGTGATAGAGTCGAAAAGGATGAATAAAGTGCAGTCAGGTACGCTATTAGACAATATCAAGGAAATCAATCTGTCCTATCTGATGTTGGCTCAACGGATGTTAAGGGATGATTACCCTGCAGCATTATTTCGACTTGGACTGGGACGGGAGGCGGCGGATGCGTTGCTGTCGCTGTCGCCGGCGCAGCTCGTGAAGCTGGGCAGCAGCAGCATGCTGCTGTGCCGTTTGCGGCTGGATAATCCCAATTTGTTGTCAACGCTCAACGATTCGGCACCTCGGGCTGAGTTGCAGCAGGTGCATGCAGCCATTCTGCTGTCATCGCAATCTGTCGAGCAATTCGCGTAATGCGGTGTATGCAGTGATGCACCGCCGGGGCATATGGATAGGATGCTTATGACTGTCAAGAGCGTCAGGCACGAGGCCCATGAAATCGAGCTGGCTGCATCGATGATCGAGCTGGGCGCGCGTTTGCAGATGTTGCAGGCAGAAACCAGCCTGAGTCGTGACCGCCTGGCTCGGTTGTATCGGGAAATTCGTCGGATGTCTCCGCCAAAGGGCATGTTGCCTTTCTCGGTGGATTGGCACATGACGTGGCTGCCCAACATTCACTCTTCGCTGTTTTACGGAATTTATCGATTCATTGTCGAGAATACGCCCAGCAAGGGTGCGCAGGCGCTGGTCGATGCCTATCGGCTGTATCTTGAGCAGGCGGGCGAGGACAGTAACGTCGAGGAGCCCGTGCTGAGTTTTACGCGTGCCTGGATGCTGGTGCGTTTTTTCGATAATGGCATGGTGCAGATGTCGCGATGTACCAAATGCAGTGGCCACTTCGTGGCCCATGCCTACGAGCCTGCGCATGAGTATGTGTGCGGTATTTGCCGGCCTCCGCCGCGTGCTGGCAAGACGCAGGCCCGCTCTGTGGCGGCACGCGGGCAGTGTGCGAAAGTGCAGGCCGAAAATGAGGATGCATCTGCCGACACCGAAAAGGGTCGGGCAACACGCCAAATAGCAAGGAAAAAAATGCGCTAACCATGCTTTTTGTTTGGTGGGTGGCGGGTGATCATATGCTGCTATCGATGCGCATGCTCAGAGTAGGGATTCTATCGTGCTGATTATTGTTGGTTATTTCGTCGTGTTCCTGGCTGTGGGTGGGAGTTATGTCGCCATGGGCGGGCACTTGGGGGCGCTTTACCAGCCTTTCGAGTTCACGTTGATTGGCGGCTCAGCGGTCGGTGCCTTCATTGCTGCCAATAGCCCAAAGACAATCAAGCTGACAGCCCAGAGCTTGGGACATGCACTGCGCAACTCTCCCTATGACAAGAAAATCTACATGGAGCTGATGGCCTTGCAATACGTGCTGCTCAACAAGGCGCGGCGCGAAGGCCTGATGTCCATCGAGTCACATATCGAGGATCCCGAGTCCAGCAGTATTTTTTCGGAGTATCCCCTGGTCAAGAAAGACAAGCGCATCATGGAGTTCCTGATCGATTACCTGCGCATCATGACCAGCGGCAACATGAGTGCCTTTGAAATCGAAGCACTCATGGATGAGGAAATCGAGACTTATAAGCATGAACGCGAGTTGCCCTCACATGCATTGAACGCTGTAGCGGATGGTCTGCCTGCCTTCGGGATTGTGGCGGCCGTGCTGGGGGTGATCAAGGCGCTTGCGGCCATTGATCAGCCGCCCGCCATTCTGGGGGACCTGATCTCCAAGGCCATGGTGGGCACATTCCTGGGGATTTTGCTGTCCTATGGCTTTGTTGCACCGTTGGCCAGTATCGTTGGACGGCGGGCTGACGATGCCGTCAAGGTGCTGGAGTGCATCAAGGTCACCTTGCTGGCCAACATGAACGGCTATCCGCCCCAGCTGGCCATCGAATTTGGCCGAAAAGTGTTGTTTTCCGGTATCCGCCCCTCGTTCAATGAGCTTGAGGAGCATGTGCGGCAGACCAAGCAGCCTGCTGCTGGCCGCTAGTTGACAGGGGATATGCATGGCTCGGGATGAATCCCAGCGGATTGTCATCCGGCGCAAGAAGTCGGGGCACGGTGGCGGCCATCATGGCGGCAGCTGGAAGATCGCGTACGCCGACTTCATTACTGCCATGATGGCGTTTTTCCTGGTGATGTGGCTTCTGAGCCTGATCCCCAAGGAAGATCTGAAGGGGCTGGCTGATTATTTCCGCACGCCGTTGAGTGTTGCCATCAAGGGTGGTCCGGCTGCAGCGACCCAGTCTCAGCCGATCCCCGGTGGGGGCAAGGATATTACCGAACGCGATGGCGAGCAGACGCGCTCTGATGGTGGTCAGTTCCATGGCACCAAGGAGCGGGAAATGCGACGCCTGCAGACCTTCCGGTTGCGGCTCGAAAATGTCATCGATCACAGTCCCATGCTGCGGGCCTATCGTCCCCAGTTGTTGATCGACATGACGACTGAAGGGTTGCGTGTGCAGATCGTCGATACCAACAATCGTCCGATGTTCGCGACCGGCAGTGCCCAGGTCGCCCCGTATATGCGCGCCATCCTGCGCGAACTGGGGCCGTTGCTCAATGAGCTGCCCAACAAGGTCAGCCTGTCCGGCCATACCGATGCGCTCAACTATGCGCAGGGTGAGCGTGCGTACAGCAATTGGGAGCTGTCGGCTGATCGTGCCAACTCTTCGCGCCGCGAACTGGTCGCGGGGGGCTTGAGCGATGACAAGGTCATGCGTATCGTGGGGCTGGGTGCCAATATGCCGTTGGTCAAGAATGATCCTTATGCGCCCGTCAATCGACGGATCAGTCTGGTCATCCTGAACGAGAGCACCCAGAAACGTATTGAGCAGGAAAATCAGGCAGCGGCTGACGTCACCTCCACGAACCCGGACGAACTGCAGGAGCAACTGGACAATATGCCGCTGCCCGAGACGCGTGAGTTCGAATATCAGATGCCGGTGTCCTTGCAGCGTGAGCCCGCATCGGAAGAGTCAGAAACGCTGCCGGAATGGGCCCGGGTGCCTTCCCTTGAGGAAGCGCGGGTCGAGACAAGAACGGACGTGGCGCACCATGAAGATGACGGTGCTGCCAACGCCGAGCAACTATAGGCTGAAGTTTATGGGTATTCGAGTTCTGGTAGTGGATGATTCGGTCACCATGCGCATGGTGGTGCAGGCTGCTTTTCTCGACGTGGGATGGCAGGTCACGACGGCCAGCAATGGCAAGGAAGCGCTGGATCTTGCGCAGCAGCAGCATTTCGACCTGGTGGTCAGTGATCTGAACATGCCGGTCATGCATGGGCTGGAGTTCATTGGCAATATGCGACAGCACTCTGCCAATCAGGATGTCCCTGTATTGGTGCTGACGACCGAAGATGACGACGCCAGCAAGGAAACCGCTGCGGAACTGGGCGTTTACGCCTGGGTCCACAAGCCCGTGGATCCGGATACGCTGGTTGCGCTGTCCCAGGATCTGCTGGATGGGCTGGCGGCTGAGAATTCAAATGGAGCATCGGAATAATCATGAGCATAGGCGTTGATCTTGGCCAGTTCTACCAGACCTTCTTTGATGAAGCCGACGAACTGCTGGCCGACATGGAGCGGCTGCTGCTTGAGCTGGATGTCGAGCAGCCCGATATTGAACATCTGAATGCCATTTTCCGGGCTGCGCATTCGATCAAGGGTGGCGCTGCCACCTTTGGCTGTTTTGGGGTCCTGGCGGAAACCACCCACCTGCTGGAAAGCCTGCTTGATCCGATTCGTCAGGGTGAAATGAAATTGCGCCCCGAGATGATCGATATTTTCCTGGAGACCAAGGACGTGCTCAAGAGCCAGCTGGATGCCTACCGTGCCGAGACCGAGCCCGATCCCGATACCTACGAGCATATCTGTGGCGTGTTGCGCCAGCTGGCACAGGAAAAGAATGGCGTTCCGGCTCCGGCTCCGGCTGCAGCGCCTGCGCCTGCCGCTGCACCTGCCGCGGCCGCGGTGCCTGCCTCAGCGGGAAATGATGCCATGCGGATCGTGTTCAGCCGCGTTTCCGAGAAAGACGGACAGTCCCTGCTCGAAGAGATGGGCAACCTGGGCAAGGTGCTCAAGCATGAGAAGGGCTCCGACAGCCTGACCGTGTGGATGGAGACGACTTGTTCCAAGAATGATGTCGAGGCGGTTTGCTGCTTCATCATCAACGAAGACCAGATCGCAGTCGGTCGCGAGGTCATCGAGGCTTCCGAGGCGGCAGTCGTTGCTGCCGTGATTCCCGAGGTGGCTCCGGTGCAGGTGCCGGTTGCGGCTCCTGTGGCAGACGTGTCTGCCGAAGCAACTGCCGAGGCGACACCCGCCCGTGCCGCCGCCAAGGCAGCGGCCAGGCCTGCCGTAGCAGCAGACAAGGAGTCGGGTTCGATCCGCGTCGGTGTCGAAAAAGTCGACCAGATGATCAATCTGGTGGGCGAACTGGTCATTACCCAGGCCATGCTGACGCAGATCGCATCCTCGCTGGATCCGGTGCTGCATGATCGGTTGCTCAACGGACTTGAGCAGCTTGAGCGCAATGCCCGGGATCTGCAGGAATCGGTCATGTCCATGCGCATGATGCAGATGGATTATGTGTTCAGTCGCTTTCCTCGCGTGGTGCGCGATCTGTGCACCCAGACAGGCAAGAAGATTCGTCTGGAAACCCAGGGCAAGGCGACCGAACTCGACAAGAGTCTGATCGAGCGGATCATTGATCCCCTGACTCACCTTGTGCGCAACAGCATGGATCATGGGATCGAGGATCCCGATACGCGCGCGCAGAAAGGCAAGAATCCGGAGGGGGTCATCACGATGTCCGCTCAGCACGTTGGCGGCAATATCGTGATCGAGGTCAGCGATGACGGCAACGGCCTGAACAAGGACAAGATTCTCGCCAAGGCGGCGAAGTCCGGCATGGTGTTGCCTGACAACATCACCGACGAAGAAATCTGGCAGCTGATCTTCGCGCCGGGTTTTTCGACCGCCGAGCAGGTCACGTCGATTTCTGGACGCGGCGTCGGCATGGATGTCGTGCGCCGCAACATCCAGGACATGGGCGGTCACGTCAAACTGTATTCGGAAGCAGGCAAGGGGACGCGCACCCAGATCATTCTGCCGCTGACGCTGGCGATCCTGGATGGCATGTCGGTACGCGTCGGCTCGGAAGTGTTCATTCTGCCGTTGAACCATGTTACGGAATCGATCCAGCCCCAGCTCGATCAGATTCATTCCGTGGCGGGCAACGAACGGGTGATACAGGTTCGAGGTGAATACCTGCCGCTGGTCGAGCTGCACCGTACCTTTTCGGTTGATAGCGCGCAGGAAGATCCTTCGCAGGCCATCGCCGTCATCATGCACGCCCAGGAGCGCCGTTTTGCGCTGCTGGTCGATCACCTCATCGGCCAGCACCAGGTCGTCGTCAAGAACCTGGAAGCCAATTACCGCAAGGTTCCCGGCATTTCGGCGGCGACGATCCTGGGGGATGGCAGCGTGGCACTGATTATCGATGTGTTCGCCATGGCCCGCAGCAGCGGTCGCGATTGATGTGCGCTGTGCGCAAATTTAAGAATTGATGGAGAAGTGTCATGACACAGCAAATGAATGCACTGGTTCGCAGCAGCGACGATGTGACTTCCGGCAATGAGTTTCTGGTCTTTACCCTGGGCCACGAAGAATACGGGATCGATATTCTCAAGGTTCAGGAAATCCGCGAATATGACGTCGATGGTGTGACGCGCATTGCCAATGTGCCCTCTTTCATCAAGGGGGTGACCAATCTGCGCGGCATTATCGTGCCGATCGTCGATCTGCGTATCAAGTTCAACCTGGGCGATGCACAGTACAACGAGCAGACGGTGGTCATCATCCTGAATCTCGAGCGTCGTGTGGTCGGGATCGTCGTCGATGGCGTGTCCGACGTGCTCATGCTCAATGCGAGCCAGATTCGTCCCGCCCCGGAATTCGGTGCCACGCTGTCGACCGAATATCTTACCGGTCTGGGTACGGTCGATGAGCGCATGCTTATCCTGGTGGATATCGAGAAGCTGATGACCAGTGACGAAATGGCACTGGTGGAAAAGGTCGGCACCTGACGCATCAGAGCATGGGAAGGTAGACGCGTGCGAAAACTGTTAGTCAATCTGAGCCTGCGCAGCAGCATCATTTCGGTGCTGCTGCTGTTTTGCCTGATGCTGGTGGCTGGGGCCGGGCTGGGCCTGGTGCCCTTGAGCTGGAACAATACAGAGTTCCAGCGCAATGCCGAACAATCCGAGCAGGTGCTGCGCCTGCAAGGGGCTGTGTCGCGCCTGGATGAAACCGTTGCCCTCTATCTTGATCTGAGAGCGGCTCAGTCCAGCGTCGTCGAGCGGTATTACATTGCAGAGCATGCAGCACCCGTACAGCCGCGCATTGAATACGATGCCTTGGGCAACCCCGTGGCTGTGCTGCCAACGGCAGAGGCACGAGGGCTCGGACCTGTCAGCAGAATTCGCCTTGCCGCTGCGCAGCAGCGCCTGGCAGAGGTCAGCGAGGCGCTCGAGCAGTTCAAGGCGTCCGCAGTCAGCTCCGGAGCAGACCAGGCCCAGTTGCAGGCATTGCTGTCGGCATGGAACAGCGTCGTCGGGCAGATCTTTCCCCGGCTCTTGGAGGCACTCGACAAGGCTGACATGCTGGCCTATCACACCATACTCGTGGATGAGCTCGAGGAGCGTGAGGCACAACTTGGCGAAGCATGGGCCAACTGGCGACGTACCCTTGAAAGCCTGATCGAGCAATCGGCCAATGCGACCCACCAGCAGTCCGAACAGGCGGAATACCGTTTCAAGTGGATCGTGGGTGGTGTCGTAGTCGGCATGATCAGTTCCGTCCTGCTGGTGCTGCTGACCTATATCTACCTGCAATGGCTGGTGCTGCGTCCTCTTGAAGAGGTCGTCGGGCATATCGAAGCGGTTTCCCAGGGCGACCTGACCACGCGGGTACGCGGTGAGTCGCGTAACGAAATCGGACGGCTCAATGCCGTGTTGCGTCGCATGCAGACCAACCTGACCCGCATGGTGTCGCAGGTGCGTCGTGGCGTGGATGAAATCAATCTCGGTGCGCGTGAAATTTCCCAGGGTAATTCGGATCTCAGCAGCCGTACCGAGCAGCAGGCATCTTCCCTGGAAGAGACGGCAGCGAGCATGGAGCAATTGGCTGCCACGGTCAGCCAGAATGCCGATCATGCCAGCCAGGCCGATCAACTTGCCAGCAGCAGCATGGAAGTGGCGCGTCGTGGTGGCAGTGCAGTGGCCGATGTCGTGAATACGATGCAGGATATTTCGGGCAGTTCACGCAAGATTGCTGAAATCGTCAACGTGATCGACAGCATTGCCTTCCAGACCAATATCCTGGCACTCAATGCCGCGGTGGAAGCCGCACGTGCCGGCGAGCAGGGCAAAGGTTTTGCCGTGGTGGCTGGAGAGGTTCGCTCGTTGGCACAGCGCAGTGCCCAGGCTGCCCGAGAGATCAAGATCCTGATTTCGGAGTCCGTCAACAAGGTCGACGTCGGTTCCTCCCAGGTCGAACATGCCGGCATGACCATGGATGAGATCGTTGCGGCGGTTCAACGGGTAACGGATATCATGGCCGAGATATCTTCTGCTTCACAAGAGCAGGCAACGGGTATCGATCAGGTCAATCAGGCCGTGACGCAGATGGACTCGGTCACGCAGCAAAATGCTGCGTTGGTGGAACAGGCTGCCGCGGCGGCGGCATCCCTGGAAGAGCAGGCGCGCAATGTGGCCGAGGCTGTAGCCGCATTCAAGGTAGCCTCCAACGAGGTGATCGATGTGCCCATGGATCGTTTGGTAAAGCAGGGATAGGAAATGTCAGCAGAAATGACGTCTCCACAAGCATCCGAGCGGGAGTATGTGCTCAGCGATCGCGATTTCGAGCGTGTACGCGCTTTGATCTACGCGCGCGCGGGCATTGCGCTGGGCGCGCAGAAACGCGAGATGGCTTACAGCCGCCTGGTCAGGCGGCTGCGGAATTTTCCGGGTGTGGATTTCAAGACCTATCTGGATCTGCTCGAAAATGACTCCAACTCTTCGGAGTGGGAGGATTTCACCAATGCATTGACCACCAACCTGACGGCGTTTTTCCGCGAGCCGCACCACTTTCCGTTGCTGGCCCGGTTTGTGGCACAACGGCAGGATCCGGTCGAGGTCTGGTCCTGTGCCGCGTCCACGGGCGAAGAGCCTTACTCGATCGCGATGACATTGACAGAGGCCCTCGGTAGTCGAGCGTCACAGGCCAAGGTGCTGGGGACCGATATCGATACCAAGGTCATTCAGCAGGCTCAGCGTGGCGTGTATGCCATGCAGCGTGTCGAGGGCATGTCACAGGAACGGCTCAAGCGGTTCTTCCTCAAGGGAAAGGGCGAGCAGGCGGGCTATGTGAAGATCAAGCCCGAGTTGGCGCGCATGCTCGAATACCGGCCGCTCAACCTGCTGGATCGTGATTGGGGAATGCAAGGACGGAAATTCGATGTAATTTTCTGTCGGAATATCATGATCTATTTCGACAAGAAAACGCAGGCCGAGATTCTCAAGCGGTTCGTGCCATTGATGAAACCGGGCGGTTTGCTGTTTGCTGGGCATTCGGAGAACTTTACCTATATCACGAACGATTTCGTGCTGCGTGGGCAGACCATGTATGAACTGACCGGAGGGCGCCCATGAAAGCATTGGGCCCTGACGCTCGTGCCACCCGTGAATACCACGACAACGATCATCAGACAGCGGCCGTCAAGATCCTGCCCAACGAGTACTACGTGACCAAGGCAGGCCAGGGCATGATGCTGACGACGGTGCTGGGGTCGTGCGTGGCTGCCTGCATCCGCGATCCGCATACTGGTGTGGGGGGCATGAATCACTTCATGCTGCCGGGTGGTGCCCAGACCGGGGGCGACAGTACCATGCGCTATGGTGCCTATGCCATGGAAGTGCTGATCAACGAAATCCTCAAGGCCGGTGCTGTGCGCGAGCGTCTGGAAGCCAAGGTATTCGGGGGCGGTGCCGTGCTGCACCAGATGACCTACCTGGATATTGGCAATCGCAATGCGGATTTCGTGCTTGAATATCTGAAGGTTGAACATATTCGTATTGCGGCCCAGGATCTGCGTGGCACGCATGCGCGGCGGGTCAACTATTTTCCTGCTACGGGGCAGGTGCTGGTGCGCAAGCTGGCAGGCAGCCGTGATGATGCGGATGTCATCCGCCAGGAAGACGAGCTGCAGCGTTTCATGGGTGCATCGCCACGAGCTGGCCGTGTCGAATTGTTGGGAGGCGGGCGCAAGCCTGCCGTCGGTGGCGTGGGTGCCGCTGCTGCCGGGACAGGCTCGTCGGCCATGGAACGGTTGCGGGCGTATAACCAAAGTGGACGGGTCGAGCTGTTGCAGCGTCCGCCCAAGAAGGAGAAATTGTGAAACCCAAGATTCGCGTATTGTGCGTGGATGATTCCGCACTGGTGCGCGGGTTGATGACCGAGATCATCAACAGCCAGCCGGATATGGAGGTCGTGGCCGTGGCCCCGGACCCCTTGGTTGCGCGTGAATTGATCAAGCAGCACAACCCTGACGTACTGACGCTGGATGTCGAAATGCCCCGCATGGATGGCCTGGACTTCCTCGAGAAGCTCATGCGGCTGCGCCCCATGCCGGTCATCATGGTGTCGTCCTTGACTGAACGTGGGGGCGAGATTACGATGCGGGCGCTCGAGCTGGGTGCCGTCGATTTCGTGACCAAGCCCAAGCTGGGTATTCGGGAAGGGTTGCGCGACTATACAGACCTGATCGCGGAGAAAATCCGCATTGCCGCCAGTGTGCGGCTTGCTGCCCGCCCCAAGCTGGCTGCTCCGGTCGTGCCACAGCGCCTGATCAGCCCGCTGTCCAGTACCGAGAAACTGATCATCATCGGGGCCTCGACGGGTGGGACCGAAGCTATCCGGCATGTGCTTGAACCCTTGCCGCCCGATTGCCCGGCCATCCTGATCACGCAGCACATGCCGGCAGGTTTTACGCGCTCATTCGCGCAGCGGCTCGATGGTTGTTGCGCCATGACGGTGCGCGAGGCCACGCATGGCGAGCGTGTGCTGCCAGGCCATGCCTATCTCGCACCCGGTGGCGAGAGCCATATGCGACTGGCACGCAGCGGGGCCAACTATATTGTCGAACTGGATGCCAGCGAGCCGGTCAATCGGCACCGGCCTTCGGTGGATGTACTGTTCAATTCGGCTGCCAAGATGGCGGGCAAGAATTCCATCGGCGTGATTCTTACCGGTATGGGCAAGGATGGCGCGGCAGGTCTGCTGGCGATGCGCCAGGCGGGTGCCCGCACGCTGGCACAGGACGAAGCCAGTTGCGTGGTGTTCGGCATGCCTCGCGAGGCCATTGCCATGGGGGCGGCTGAAGAAGTCGTGTCTTTGAATGAAATGAGTAGCCGCGTACTGGCCAGGCTGGCAGGTATGGGTGATCGTGGAAATCGTGTCTAGTCGGCGTTACGGCTAGAGTTTTGGAGCATTTGGAATATGGACAAGAATATCAGGATCCTGGTTGTGGATGATTTCCCCACGATGCGACGCATCGTGCGCAACCTGCTCAAAGAGCTGGGGTTCGAGAACGTCGATGAGGCAGAGGATGGAGCCCAGGGGCTGGACAAGCTCCGGAATGGCAACTTCCAGTTCGTGGTGTCTGACTGGAACATGCCGAATCTGGATGGCCTCGAAATGCTCAAGACGATCCGGGCTACGCCCGCACTGTCGCATTTGCCTGTGCTGATGGTGACGGCGGAAGCCAAGAAGGAAAACATCGTGGCGGCTGCCCAGGCCGGTGCCAACGGTTATGTCGTCAAGCCGTTCACCGCTGCCACGCTGGAAGAAAAGCTCAACAAGATCTTCGAAAAGCTGGCTGGATAAAGATATGTGAAGGAGTGTCTCCATGGCACAGATTGAAAATCCGGCGGCCTCCCAGAACCTGCCCGATCAGGAGCTGATCCAGCGTATCGCCGGCCTTACACGCATGCTGCGGGACAGCATGCGCGAGCTTGGACTCGACCGCGCCATCAAGGATGCAGCCGAGGCAATTCCGGATGCCCGTGACCGGCTGCGCTACGTGGCGCACATGACCGAACAGGCAGCAACGCGGGTGCTGTCGGCAACCGAGGCAGCGCAACCTGTACAGGACGAGATTGCCAAAGGGGCCACGGAACTGGAGAAGCGTTGGGCGGCCTGGTTCGACCAGCCTCGCGATCTCGAGTTGCCCGAGGCCCGTGAGCTGGTCGATGATACCCGCAGCTTCCTGCGCGCGGCACCGGACAAGGTGCAGCAGACGCATTCGCTGCTGCTGGAGATCATGATGGCCCAGGACTTCCAGGATCTGACGGGTCAGGTCATCATGAAGATGATGGATGTCGTCGGAGCTATCGAGAAAGAACTGTTGCAGGTTTTGCTCGACAACGTTCCCAAGGAAAAGATCGACAATTCCGACAGCCTGTTGAACGGCCCCCAGGTCAATACCAACAAGGCCGATATCGTGACCGACCAGGAGCAGGTCGATGACCTGCTGGCAAGCCTGGGCTTCTGACCTGAGCGGGTATGGCAGAAGACAGCGACCTGGAAAAAACAGAACCAGCCTCACCCAGGCGCCTGGAAAAGGCGCGTGAGGAAGGCCAGGTCGCTCGTTCGCGGGAACTGACGACGTTCCTGATGCTGCTGGGAGGCGTTGCCACGCTGTGGCTGGTGTCTGGCTGGATGTTCCAGCAATTGGGCAGCATCTATCATCGCGGCCTGGCCTTCGACCAGATTGTGATTGCCGATCCTGGACAGATGGTTGCCAATGCGGTCTATATGGTCGGATTGGGGCTGATTTCCGTTGCGCCCGTGCTGGCCGTGCTGGCCGTGCTGGCTGTCTTGGGATCGGTTGCGATGGGGGGGCTGGTCATTTCCTCCAAGGCGCTTGAGCCCAAATTCAGCCGGATGAGTCCGCTGAGTGGCCTCAAGCGGCTGGTCTCGATGCAGGTTCTGGTCGAGCTTTTCAAGTCACTAGGCAAATCCCTGCTGGTGGGTGGCGTGGCAGCCTGGATCATATGGGGCAACCGTGATGCCATGCTGTCCCTGATCGCTGCGCCATCGGCGGCGGCAATCGCGGCGTCACTGGATATGGTGGCCGTGACATGCATTCTTGTTGTGGCCAGCCTGTTGCTCATTGTCTTGATCGATGCGCCATGGCAAATGTTCAGCCATATGAAAAAGCTGCGCATGTCCAAGCAGGACATCAAGCAGGAGTACAAGGAAAGCGAAGGGGATCCGCAGGTCAAGGGGCGCATCAAACAGCAGCAGCGGGCGATGTCCCGCCGGCGCATGATGTCGCAGGTGCCCATGGCGGATGTCGTGGTCACCAACCCGTTGCATTTTGCCGTGGCGCTGCGCTACCAGGAAGGCGTGAATGGTGCCCCGACCGTGATTGCCAAGGGCAGCGGATTGATCGCTGCCCGTATACGGGAGATCGCGGCGGAACACAGGATTCCCGTTCTCGAAGCGCCGCCATTGGCGCGGGCGCTACATAAACACGTGGAACTGGATCAGGAGATCCCTACGGCGCTGTACACTGCGGTAGCAGAGGTCTTGGCTTGGGTCTTCCAGCTTCGTGCCTGGCGCGAGCATGGCAAGGGCGTACAACCAACCGCGCCCAGGAAACTGCCTGTACCGAACAATCTGGACCCGCTGGCGTCCCAACCGGTTGAACCTGCATGAATTCAATAATGAGCTTGCTGCGCGGAAGGGGCGCAGAATACTCCAAGCTGATGGCTGGCCCGATCCTGATCGTGCTGATTCTGGGCATGATGATCCTGCCCTTGCCGCCTTTCGTGCTGGACCTGATGTTCACGTTCAACATCTCATTGTCCATCATGATCTTGCTGGTCGCCATGTTTACCCGCAAGCCGCTGGATTTTGCCGCCTTTCCCTCGGTTCTGCTGTTTGCAACCCTGTTGCGGCTGTCGCTCAACGTGGCCTCGACGCGCGTCGTGCTGATGAATGGCCACGAAGGGCCAGATGCCGCGGGCAAGGTCATCGAAGCGTTCGGACATTTTCTGGTGGGCGGCAACTTCGCCGTCGGCCTGATCGTGTTCATCATTCTGGTGATCATCAACTTCATCGTGATTACCAAAGGTGCCGGCCGGATTGCGGAAGTCGGTGCACGCTTTACCCTGGATGCGATGCCAGGCAAGCAGATGGCGATCGATGCCGACCTCAATGCGGGCCTGATCGGCGAGGCAGAGGCGCGCAAGCGGCGTGAAGAGGTATCCCAGGAAGCCGAGTTCTATGGTTCCATGGATGGTGCCAGCAAATTCGTGCGTGGTGATGCCGTGGCTGGCCTGCTGATCATGGTGATCAATGTCGTGGGTGGCCTGATCGTTGGGGTCGGCCAGCACAATATGGGCTTCGGTGAGGCCGCGCATGTTTACACGCTGCTCACGATCGGTGATGGCCTGGTGGCCCAGGTGCCGGCACTGGTGATCTCGACCGCTGCGGGTGTCGTGGTGTCGCGCGTAGCAACCGATCAGGACATCGGCCAGCAGGTCATGGGGCAATTGTTTTCCAACCCTCATGTATTGTTCCTGACTGCTGGTGTGCTGGGCCTGATGGGCATGATCCCCAACATGCCGCATGTGGCATTTCTGTCGTTGGCTGCCATCCTGGGTGCGGGAGGATGGGCAATTTATAAACGACAGCAGCGGGAGATGGAAGTGCAGGCCCGGATGCCGCTGGAGCAAGAGGCTGCGGCGGCTACAACAGCGGTAGAAGCCAGTTGGGACGATGTTTCCCTTGTGGATCTGCTGAGTCTGGAGGTGGGCTACCGATTGATTCCTCTGGTGGATCATACCCAGGGCGGCGAGTTGCTGCAGCGCATTCGCAGCTTGCGCAAGAAGTATGCCCAGGATGTCGGCTTCCTGCCGCCCGTGGTTCATATTCGCGATAACCTTGAGTTGCGGCCAGGTGATTACCGGATACTGTTGTCCGGCGTAGAGATCGGCAAGGGCAGCGCTGAGCCCGATTTCTGGTTGGCAATCGACCCTGGTGGCATTGATCAGGCGGTGCAGGGCGTACCTACCCAGGATCCGGCTTTCGGCTTGCCTGCACTCTGGATCGAGAACGGCGTGCGTGAAAAGGCCCAGGCTGCTGGCTATACCGTGGTGGATGCCGGCACCGTGATCGCCACCCACATCAATCACCTGATGCATCAGCATGCCGCCGAGCTGCTGGGACGCCAGGAAGTGCAGCAACTGCTTGACCGGATCGGTCGCGAGGCACCCAAGCTGGTCGAGGACTTCGTGCCCAAGACGGTTTCCCTGTCGACCCTGCAGAAGGTATTGCAGGGACTGCTGGCTGAAGAAGTGCCGATTCGCGACATGCGCAGCATTATCGAGACGATTGCCGAGTATGTCCCACGCATTGTTGCCCAGGGGGGCACGCCGGATGCGGCTGACCTGTTGCCTCAGGTGCGCCGCAGTCTGGGACGGGCGCTGGTCCAGCAATGGTTCGATGGCAAGAATGAGTTGCGGGTGATCGGCCTGGAGCCCAGGCTTGAGCGCGTGCTGGGCCAGGCCATCTCCACCAGTGGTGCACTTGAGCCGGGGCTGGCCGAAACCGTGCTGCGCGAGGCGCAGGCGGCCGTCGAACAGCAGGAGGCCAATGGTGATCCTCCCGTCTTGCTCGTACCGACGCCGCTGCGTACTGCGCTGGCCCAGTTCCTGCGCATGCATATTCCCCATATGGCCGTACTGGCCAATAGTGAAATACCCAGTGATCACATGATCCGTGTGACTGCTGTGATCGGAGGTCAGGCGTGAAGGCAATGCGGTTTACCGGTGCCACGGCACGGGAGGTGATGGGGCAGGTCAAGGCTGCGCTGGGTGAACATGCCCTGATCATTTCCAGCAAGCGGGTAGGTGACCAGATTGAAGTGGTGGCAACCGGAGCCGACGAGATCGAAGTGACGCAGGTCACGCCGGCACCCTCTGCGCCAGCGCGCCCTGTGCCGACAGCCCAAGCTGCGCCTGCTGCGCAATCGTGGCAAGCACGTCCTGCTCCCGTGGTTCCTCCTGTGCAGGAAGCACCTGCGGTGCCGGTGGCCCAGCCACAGCGTTTCGCACCGGCCATGGCTGCCTATGCACAGGCTGCCGATCTGCCAGCCCAGAATCCTGCACTCGCACAAGCCACAACCGAATCAGTCCGACCGGCACCGGTCACCGCGGAGGCAGTGCGCACGAGTGCAGCAGCCTCGGGGCCGGCCGAGGCCCAGATGGCGGAGGCACTGGCCAATTTCCAGAATCTCATGTCCAGCCGCCTGGATGGCCTGGTATGGGGCGATACTCTCAAGCGTGCGCCCACGCGCGTGGCGCTGATGCGCGATATGCTGGCAGCCGGGTTCAGTACGGTGCTGACACGCGAGTTGCTGTCGGCCATGCCGGAACACCTGACGGAAAACGTTGCCATGTTCCGCTGGCTGCGACAGGAATTGGCTGCCCGTCTGCAGGTTGTGGCCGACGATACTGCCGTGCTGCGTCAGGGTGGTGTCTATGCGCTGGTGGGGCCTACGGGCGTTGGCAAGACCACGACCATTGCCAAGCTGGCGGCACGCTGGGTGCAGAAGGAAGGTCGCGATGCCCTGGCACTGATCACGACGGATGGCTACCGGATCGGTGCACACGAGCAACTCCAGACCTATGGCAGGATCATGGGCGTGCCGGTTTTCCCGATGCGTCACGACGGAGACCTGAAGCCGTTGATGCAGAGGCTCGAGGACAAGCGCGTCGTGCTGATCGATAACGTCGGGCTGAGTCAGCGCGACCAGGGGGTCGAGCGCCAGTTGGCCATGCTGGATGCTGCGGGTCGCAGCGTGCAGCGGCTGGTCGTGCTCAATGCCGCCAGCCAGGGGGATACCCTTGAAGAAGTGTTGAATGCCTTTTCCGTCCGCGCCGAGAGCGGAGAAACGCAAAGCACCTTGCGGGGCTGCATCATTACCAAGGTCGACGAATCCACGCATATCGGTTCCGTGCTGGATGCAGTGATCCGTCATGGGGTGCCCATTCACTACGTGTCAGGTGGCCAGCGTGTGCCCGAAGACCTGGTCTTGCCCGATGCCATGGATCTCGTGGAGCGCGCACTTTCCAAGGTGGGTCAGGAAAAATCCGGCCTCTATGCGCCTGCCGAAGCAGATCTGGCCGCCCTGATGGGCAATGTCCAGGCCGCAGCGGAAACCGGGCCGGGTGGTGGTCCGGGTACAGAAGAACGACAGCGCGTACTGCACTGGCTGATGGCTCAGGGACAACCAGAGCAACAGGGGCAGGAAGGTGCCGAGGCCGCCTATCAGGCGGCGCTCAACTGGATTGCTTACGACCGTGCCAGCAGGCTGGCGCGGGAAAGCTGGCGCGACCAGGTCTATCTGCCCGGTGATGGCCGGGTCAGCGTGGCGTCTCTGGCGCAGTTGTGGCTCAAGACGGCGCGCGATGCCTACACTTCGGTGTGCGAAAACTATATGCTGGCACTGCATGGCCGCGTATCGCTGGCGGCCAATGTGCCCGTGACGACTCTGGCCGGCGCACTGCTGATGAGCGATACCGGGCAGGTCATGACGACACCCGCGCAGCAATTGCTGATGCCCTACGGTTCTTTCAGTGCCTGCGAGCCACATGACATGCCCGTGGCCCTGGATGTCAACGATGCTTTCCGGCAGCGGGTGTCCTGGCTGCAGCAGGGTGTGGCGCACATGCCGACCGTGCATGTATTCGACCGGGTGCCTCAGGCGCAGATGGAAGCACTGGATATGCCCCACCTCAAGTGGCTTATGCTGGTGGCGGGTAGCCTCAAGCTGCAGACGGCCCAGGGAGCGGTCTCAAGCGTGCGCGAACTGGCCGATCATCTTGCGTACGTGCCGCTGCGGCGTCGCCCGGACGGTATGGCCGAGTTGCGGGCGACACCGGCCGGCCGGCTGGGCAGCGGCGATGTCCTGTTGATTGGGCAGGCTCGCGTCAGTTGGTTGCATGTGGCTCCCGCCGAGGGCGAGGCAGGGCATGTGAGCGATGTTGCACCTGCAGAGCTGAGGCTGGTCGTGATCCGTTCCCTGAATCCCGAGACCGGGCAGGTGATGAACCAGTGGTTCGGGTTGAGCAACATGCCGGAGATCAAAGTGTCAGCCGATATGTTGGCTGTCTGGATGATGCAGTATGAGCACGCCCGCGTGTGTTTCAAGTACATGGCCCAGGCCTGGCCGTTGCTTGATGGTGTCGGTAACGAGGATGCATGGCTGCAGCGTGCGATGCTGGCCGGCCAGTTGGGCGCGGCGACCTGGCAACTGACGCATACGACACATGCGGCACCGTTTCGTGAACTGGTGACACGCTTGACGGGATGGACGCCGGCGCAATCAGGCAAGAATACGCTGGCTGCGTTGCTCAAGACCTTTGCGTTTCTGGAAATGGCCGTCTAAAAGACCCCGCCCTCTTTTGTGGGCGAATGACATAGCCTGTTTTGTTGTACAGGCGCACGGGATGAGCTGTTCAGTCAGTCAGCCTGCGACCCCGGGGCGTCGCTGACGGATGGCTTTGGTCTTGCCCTGAGCGTCGTACAACTGGTTGCTGCGTTGTGCTTTGCGCAATTCAGCCAGCGAGTCGTCAATGTACTGGCGGTGGACGCTGATGATGATGCCGTTGTGGCGATTCTGCTCGGATGCCTTGTTTGCAGCAACCATCAGGCGATCCCAGCCGGCCTTGATCTCGACGTGCTCAAGGGCGATGTCGGAAGGTACTTCCGGGTTGTCGGCAGACAGATTGAGTGATTGCAGCAATTCAAGGCGCAGTTTGGCGCAGTCTTCCAGACGATTGGCGAAAGTCTGTTTCTTTTCGGCGATCTGGTTAAGCTCAAGCAGCGTGTCGATCCCGTTCAGGAGATTGGATTCCTGCAACAGCACATCCACGAATTGTTCGACCAATTCCGCTTCCTGGGCAAGTGCCGCAGAGAGATCCTGAATCGTGTGTGCAGTCATGGCAGCTTAGCGATAGAGATCGCGAATGTTGTCGATCAGATTGTCTGCAATGCGGGCCGGATCAATCTTCAGCTCCCCGGCCTTGATGGCCGCGAGTACGCGAGAGACCTTGGCCTGGTCGATATCCTGGGCGGGGGATTGCTGGGCCAGGATGGCCCGTGAGGCAGAACTCAGTGTGACGGGCGCACTGTTGCCCTGGGTCGCAGGCTGCCCCGCTTGATGCTGCGTGGGGGCATTGGCACGAGCGTATTCCGCTGCCGACGACTGCGCACGATTCAGCGCCCGGTCGGCAGCCGGTGTCACTGAGGCGAGTGTAGGCAGAACTTTCACGGTTATCTCCAGGTGCTTGCGCGTTGATTGTATGGCAGATCAAGGGTCTTGCCATACATAACGGAAAGACGGTGGGATTCTTTAGAGTAACAAAGGTGAAAAAATCTTCACGGATACTGTCTGTCTGGATCGCTGTATCAAAGCGGAATCTCGACGGTTCTGGCATCCAGCACCACGCCTGTCACGATTTGGCCAGACGCTGCACGGACCTGGACCCGGCTGCCTGGTGAGGCATCGGCCATCGCCTGACCTTCACCTGTCACGACAAAACCGGCTCCTCGCACGATCAGTCGCACGGCTTGACCACGCACGATGGCGTCGGCATGTCGCAGTGAACCAAGTCGGAGCGGTTGTCCGGCAGGAATGCGCTGGCGTGCCGAAGTATCGATGGCCTGTGCAGGGTCCATGACGGTGTCATCGGGCAATCCCAGCAGTTCGCCCTCTTGTGGGGCAATGGCATCGGCTGTAACGGCGTCACCCGGTTGCAAGGTTCGGGTTGTCGCGTAGTACGTCCCGATCAGGCTGATTTGCGTGGGGACATAGAGTGTCCAGTTCGTCGGCGCGAGGCAACGCACACCGATCGACATCCGGCTGCGCAGACGTGAACCACCGGAGCGTGTCACGCTCAGTTCGTCGCAGTCGGCGTACCGGGTGAGGTCAGGAATATCCGGTGCGGTTTCCAGGCGTCCCGGCAGGTTCTGGGTTTCCTGCCGGAGATGGGCATCTATGGCCTCATGGATCCTCAGGGCCAGGTCTGGACCTGCTTCGGCGGCAGCGGCCTGAGCCACCGGGGACAGGCACGCGGCCAGGGAGAAGAGGGCTGCAAGCAGGCGGCGTATCGGCATCAAACGAGTGTAGAAGTGGTGGCAATGAGGCATTTTTCAAACAAACGGGGAAATTCAGGCTTGTTTGCGGGATTGCATTGCATAATGGCTACGTAAGATTCATAAGTCGTAAAAGTAGATATGCCTTGCAAAGGGTGTTGTTACAAAAGGGATTGAGCGGAGTATCCATGCCTGTACTGGATCGCATCAACGAGCATTTCGGCTTTCATCAGAAAGCTATCGGCCTGCGTGCAGAACGTCAGGAAGTATTGTCGTCCAATATTGCCAATGCTGATACGCCTGGCTACAAAGCGCGCGATTTTTCGTTTGGCGATGCGATGCAGCAGGCCATGGAAGGCAGCCGTCGCCTGCCGGATGTCAGCCTGGCGCTGACGTCCTCGCGTCATATCCCGGCCAAGGCACACAGCGCGGGAGGGCCGGAAACGCTGCTGTATCGCCAACCGCTGCAGCCCAGCCTGGATGGCAACACTGTCGATATGGATGTCGAGCGTGTGCAATTTGCCGATAACACGCTGCGATACCAGACGGGTTTGACCGTCATGTCGGGCCGGATCAAGTCGTTGCAGTCTGCGCTGCAGTCGCAATGATGACAAAGGATTGAAAGTATGCCCCTGATGAGTATTTTCGATATCGCGGGTTCGGCCATGGCGGCCCAGTCGCAACGCATGAACGTGTCGGCCAGCAACATGGCCAATGCCGACAGCGTGGCAGGCCCCGATGGCCAACCCTACCGGGCACGCCAGGTCGTTTTCCAGGTCGCACCCGCAGCAGGCCAGCCTTATGGGCAGGAAATCGGCGGTGTGGCAGTGGCTGGCGTGATTCAGGACAACACCTCTCCTTTGCGTATGGAATACAACCCTGGGCATCCAATGGCCGATGCGCAAGGCTATGTGGCCATGCCCAATGTGGATGTGGTGGCGGAAACGGTCAACATGATTTCCGCATCGCGTTCTTACCAGGCCAATGTGGAAGTGCTCAATACGGCCAAGTCGCTGATGCAGCGTACCTTGACGATCGGACAGTAAGACGGCGCAGGCCGAGGAAGGAAGTCATTATGGCGACGACAGATACCAGCAATACCGTAGTCAACAACAGTGGTGCCGCGATGCGGCTGGCAGCTGCACAGAACGAGGCTATCCTCAAGGAAACGCAGGATCGTTTTCTCAAACTGCTGGTGACGCAGTTGCAGAACCAGGATCCGCTCAACCCGATGGACAATGACCAGATCACGTCTCAAATGGCGCAACTGTCCACCGTCAACGGCATCAATCAGCTCAACAATACCATGCTGGCGCTGAGCGGCCAGATCGATATCGGACAGTCCATGCAGGCCACCAGCCTGATTGGTCGCAATGTGTTGATTCCAGGTACGTCGATCAAGCTCGGAAGCAATAGCGAGGATCCGTCCCTGCGTGAGGCGACCCCGTTCGGCATTGATTTCATGGCTCCCGCAGCAAACACCACGGTGCAGATCACCGATACCAGTGGCAAGGTGGTGCGGACGATCGAACTGACCGACCAGAAGGTCGGTGTCGTGTCTGTGACCTGGGACGGAAACAATGACCTGGGCGAGGCCGTGCCGGATGGCGGGTATGTTGTCAAGGTCAAGGCTGTGGATGCCGATGGCAAGGAAGTACTGGCCGAGGCGCTGACATCAGGTGGTGTGCGTAGTGTGGTGTATACCGCAGATGGTTTGAAACTGGATCTCGGTATGGGCAAGCAGGTCAGCCTGTTCGATATTCGCAAGATCATGTAATTGAGTCCGATCGGACCAGGCTTCAGGCTGTCGGCAGCGGCATGAAGCAGTTCCGGGTCGGAGGGTTCAACAGCAAATCAAGGTAAGTGAGGTTCAATTATGGGTTTCGGACAAGGTTTGAGCGGCCTGAACGCCGCGTCGCAAAATCTGGACGTTATCGGCAACAACATTGCCAACTCCGGTACGGTGGGTTTCAAGGCTGGATCGGCTACTTTTGCTGATGTGTACGCCAGTTCACGTGTGGGTCTGGGTGTGCAGTTCACTGGGGTGAGCCAGCGGTTCACGACGGGCAACATCACGGGCAGTGGCGGCGAGCTCGATATGGCCATTGATGGCCCCAAGGGGTTTTTCCGCGTGGTGGATACCAGTGGCTCGGTGATGTATACCCGTAATGGCCAGTTCTACAAGGACAAGGATCACAAGATCGTCAATATCCAGGGGCAGCAGCTCACGGGATATGCCGCAGGTGCGGTTGGCACGGATCCCATACCTCTGGTTGTGCCTGTCGAAAACATACCGCCGCGCGCGACGACGACCCTGACTGCATCCAAGCTGACGCTCAATGCAAATGCACCAGTCAAGCCCGCTACCCCGGCATTTGACCCTGAGGATGCCAGCACCTATACCAAGGCTGAACCACGTACGGTGTACGACTCGTTGGGCAATGCGCATGAACTCAAGTTGTACTTTGTCAAGCGTGATGCCGCAAGCGGCAATAGCGTGTGGGATGTCCATCCCTATCTGGGATCGAGTCCTATGGTGGTAGGTGGCGGGCCGGCTACCTCGTTCCAGATGACCTTCAACAATGAAGGCGTTTTGCAGTCGGGTGGTAATAACGTATTGAATTTTGCTGCTCCGGGCGGTACAACTTCCCCGGCGGCACCACTGGCAATTACAACCAATTTCAATAACGCCACCCAGTTTGGCGGCGAGGCCAGTGCCAACCTGTTGCAGGATGGCTATGCCACAGGCGAATATGCCAGCGTGTCGGTTGATCGGGATGGTACGCTCGTAGCCAAATACACGAACGACCAGAATCGTATTGTGGGTGTGCTGGCCCTGGCCGATTTCAACAACCTGCAAGGGCTTCAGCCGCGTGGTGGCAATGCCTGGGTCGAGACCTCCGCTTCCGGGCCTGCCAACTTGGGACAACCTGGCACAAATGGCCTGGCTGTGATCAAGGGTAGCTCCATTGAAGAGTCCAACGTGGACATGAGCCAGGAACTGGTCAACATGATCATTGCGCAGCGGACCTATCAGGCCAATGCGCAGACGATCAAGACGCAGGATCAGATCATGCAGACGCTGGTCACGATGCGCTGAGCATGGATCGCATTCTGTTCACTGCGGCAGGTGGTGCGGCGCGGACCCTGGAAAACCAGGCCGCGCTCAGCAACAACATGGCCAATATCAATACGCCGGGGTTTCGCGCCGAAATCGCGGCGTATCGCGCCGTGCCCATCGTCGGTGAAGGACTGCCGACGCGTGTGGCCACAGTCATGACCACACCGGGCGCTGATTTCTCGCAAGGTGTGCTGCAGACGACGGGGCGAGAGCTGGATGTGGCGGTTGCCGGGCAGGGCTGGTTTGCTGTTCAGACGCCCAATGGCGAGGCCTACACCCGGGCTGGCAGTTTCCAGGTCGGTGTCGATGGCGTGCTGCGTACGGCACAGGGTAATCCGGTCGTGTCGGCCGACGGTGGACAGATCGATGTCCCTGAGCGGGCACGGTTGACCTTCTCCACCGATGGCACACTGGTGGCACTGGGCGCAGGCGATCCACCCAATGATGTCGTGGCACTGGGGCAGATCAAGCGTGTCAATGCGGGCCCTGGTGAACTGGTGCGTGGCGATGATGGTCTGTTTCGCCCGGTTGGGCCGAACGGCCAGCCAGCAGGCCCGCTCCCCAACGATCCGACGATCGGTATCGTATCCGGCGCGCTGGAGGGCAGCAATGTCAATCCTGCGGCTGCCATGGTGGGCATGATCAACAATGCCCGCCGTTTCGAAATGCAGATGAAGGTGATTCAGCACGCTGATGGCAATGCCCAGCGTGCCAATGCCATTCTGTCTCCTGCCAACTGATGAATTATTGATGCCCGTATCTGCGGGTGCAAATGGAGTAAAGCAATCATGATCCGTTCGCTGTGGATTGCCAAGACCGGGCTGGAAACCCAGCAAATGGGGATGGACGTCATCTCCAACAACCTGGCCAACGTCAGTACCAATGGCTTCAAGCGTTCGCGCGCCGTGTTCGAGGATCTGATGTATCAGACCTTGCGCCAGCCGGGTGCACAGGTCGGCGATGCCAACCAGTTGCCGTCTGGCCTGCAACTGGGTACGGGTGCACGAGTGGTGGCCGTAGCTCGGGTTCAGACCGATGGCAATATGAACCAGACAGGCAACGAAATGCATGTGGCGATCGAGGGACGTGGTTTCTTCGAGGTCGAGATGCCGGATGGTACGCTGGCCTATACCCGTGATGGCGCACTTCAGAAAGACCAGAACGGACAGCTCGTCACGGCCGGCGGCTACGTGATCCAGCCGCCGATCAATATTCCCGACAATGCGCTCCAGATGACGATCGGCAAGGATGGTACGGTGTCCGTGACCCAGCCCGGTGCAGCAGGTACCAGCGTGCAGGTAGGGCAGTTGCAGGTGGCGACCTTCATCAATCCGACCGGCTTGCAAAGCATCGGCCAGAATCTGTATCTCGAAACGGATTCGTCCGGTCCTGCCAATGTTCTGCAACCCGGGCTCGATGGTGCTGGCACGCTGGCACAGGAATACCTCGAAACGTCCAACGTCAACGTGGCCGAGGAACTGGTCAACATGATCACGACCCAGCGGGCCTACGAAATCAACAGCAAGGCCGTCTCGACGTCGGACCAGATGCTGGCGCGCTTGACGCAACTGTAAGACAGGCGGGTGTCGGGCATGATCGCAGTGTGGAATGCAGTGGTGTGGCGTGATGCAGTACGCCGGCTGGCCTTGCTGGGCGGTATCGCCCTCCTGGGTTTGGGGGGGTGTGCCCTGGTGCCGCCCGAGCCCGTCGTGGTGGGGCCTCTCACGGCACCGCCACCGCCACCACTGGCGGAGGTGCGAGTGCCCAATGGATCGATCTACAGCAATTCTGCCTATGGCAACTACCCGCTGTTCGAGGATCGCCGGCCGCGCAATACCGGCGATATCGTGACGATCGTGCTTAACGAACGCACCAATGCGGCCAAGGGTGTTTCCACGAACACCAATCGTACTGGTGGGGTGGGGATGACATTCGACGCTACGCCGGCAATCCTTCCTGGTGCTTTTGGGGACCGGCAGAACACGACTCTCTCGGGTAATAACCAGGCGCAGGGCACAGGCAACAGCAGCGCCAACAATACTGTTTCCGGAACGATCACGACGACCGTGATCGGCGTCCTGCCCAACGGCAACCTGCAGGTTGCCGGTGAGAAGCAGATTGCCATCAACCGGGGCAGCGAATATGTCCGGTTTTCGGGGGTGGTCGATCCACGCACGATCAATGGCAATACGAACTCCGTATCTTCGACCCAGGTCGCCGATGCACGCATCGAGTACCGCAGCAAGGGCACCATGGACGAAGTTCAGACCATGGGCTGGCTGCAGCGCTTTTTCCTGATAGCTTCGCCCTTCTGATCCATGATGTCCTGGAACCGAATTCTCGCCTGTCTCTCATCCATCCTGCTGTCTGCAATGCTGGCAGGGCCTGCAACTGCGGCACCCGAACGCATCAAGGATTTGGCCAATGTCCAGGGTGCGCGCGGCAATCCGCTGATCGGCTACGGGCTGGTGGTCGGGCTTGATGGCAGTGGCGATCAGGTCCGCCAGACGCCCTTTACGCAGCAGAGCCTGACCAACATGCTGTCGCAGCTTGGCATTACCGTGCCGCCTGGTACAAACATGCAGCTCAAGAACGTCGCCGCCGTTATGGTGACCACGACCCTGCCAGCCTTTGCCCGTCCAGGCCAGACGCTGGACGTCGTGGTGTCGTCGATGGGGAATGCCAAGAGCCTGCGCGGCGGTACGCTCCTGATGACGCCGCTCAAGGGGGTTGATGGGCAAGTCTATGCGATTGCCCAGGGCAATATGCTGGTCGGTGGTGCCGGTGCCTCTGCGGGGGGCAGCAGCGTGCAGGTCAACCAGCTCAATGGTGGACGTATTTCCAACGGCGCGATCGTCGAACGTCCCGTGCCGACCATGCTGGCCCAGGATGGCCTGATCCATCTAGAGATGATGGATTCGGATTTCGGCACGACCCAGAACGTGGTCAACGCCATCAATCAGAAGTTCGGCTCGGGAGCAGCCCAGGCGCTTGATGGTCGACTGGTGCAGATCCGGGGCCCGCTTGATCCATCGGCTGTGCCGGCATTCCTGTCCCAGCTCGAGAATATCGAGGTGCGACGGGCTCCGGCCGTGGCCAAGGTCATCATCAATGCCCGTACCGGTTCGGTGGTCATGAACCGCAATGTCACGATCGATGAAGCGGCCGTGGCGCACGGCAACATTTCCGTGATCATCAATCGCAGTGCTGCGGTCAGCCAGCCTGATACGCCATTTACCGATGGTCAGACGGTGGTGGTGCCACAGACAGAAATCAGCATGCGCCAGGAAGGGGGGGGGCTGCAATTGGTCAAGACCAGTACGCGCCTGTCTGATGTGGTCAATGCACTCAATGCCCTGGGCGCTACGCCACAGGACCTGTTGTCCATCCTGCAGGCAATGCAGACGGCGGGTGCCTTGCGCGCCGAACTTGAAATCATCTGAGGCGGGCAGTACGCGATCATGGCGATTGATTCATCGGATTCCCTGCAGTACCGCGCCAATATGGTTTTTGATGTACGCGAGCTGGATAGCTTGCGCGGTACGGTACAGCGTACGCCCGAATCGCGGGCGGCACAGCAGCAGGTGGCACAGCAATTCGAGTCGCTGTTTCTCAACATATTGCTCAAGCGCATGCGCGAGGCCACGCCGCGCGAGGGGCTGTTCGACAGCGACCAGACCCGGCTGCTGGAGTCCATGCGTGATGAACAACTGGCGATGGATCTCTCCAATCCCGGGATCGGGCTGGCCCAGGCGATTCTGCAGCAAATGCAGCAGGGCATGGGTACCGGGCTGCCTGCCGGAGCGCTGGGGCAAGCAGCCCTCCAGACCAACGAAGATGATGATTTCCTGAGTGCACTGCCGGTTCATGACGGCAATGACCGGCATCTGCGTACCTGGGAAGCCGAGGTGCAGTCACCGGGCGTGGCCAATCTGATGGATGTCATGACGCAGCAGGACCCGCAACTGGCTGCGCAGACCCGAGTGCCGCGTGCAGCCGGCATTCAGCGCCAGCAGGCAGTCAGCGAGGCGCTGGCAGCCGGAGCACCGCAGCATGTCGTCGACTTCGTGGCGCGCATGGCACCGCAGGCCCGCAATATTGCCGAAGATAGTGGCGTGCCGGCTCGCCTGATGCTGGCCCAGGCGGCTCTCGAATCCGGCTGGGGGCAGCGTGAAATCCGTCACGCGGATGGTCGCAGCAGTCATAATCTGTTCGGTATCAAGGCGACGGGCAGCTGGAAAGGCAAGGTCGTGCACGTCATGACAACCGAGTATCAGGACGGCGTGGCGCAGAAAGTCATGCAGCCGTTTCGCGCTTATGACTCCTACGAGGAGTCGTTTGCCGATTATGCGCGGCTGATCAGTCGCAGCCCGCGCTACCAGGCCGTTATGGATGCAACCACCGAGCATCAGGCGGCACGTGCTGTCCAGGCAGCAGGCTATGCAACCGACCCACGCTATGCGGACAAGCTGATCCGCGTCATGGCCCAGATGGGTCCACACTAAAGAATGCGCCCTGCGTGCCGTTATAGTGTTGGATCATAGACATTAAGAGTGCAAGACGATGAATCTATACAACCTTGGCGTGGCAGGTATCAATGCGGCCCGCATCAAGCTGGACACCACGGGCCACAACCTGAACAACGTGGATACGGTTGGATTCAATCGTCAGAAGGCCCTGACCTCCACGGCAGGGGCCACGCTATCGGGTAACGGGTTTATCGGTCGAGGCGTGCAGATTGATGGTGTCGTGCGCCAGTACGACGACTTCCGGTTTCGTCAATTGGTGACCGCCAGTTCAACACAGTCTTTTTATGCCGCCTATGCAGGGCAGATCGGGCAGTTGAATGATTTGCTGGCAGACAAGGCGACAGGGATTCATCCTGCTCTGACCAAATTTTTTGATAGTGTCGATGCTGTGGCCAGCCAGCCCGGCATGCCTGCGACCCGTCAGGAGATGCTGGGACAGGCACAGAGCCTTGTCACGCAAATCAATGAGGCCAACCGTTTCCTGAATAACCAGCGTGACGATCTCAATACCCAGATTCAGACAACGGTAGAGCAGATCAACAGTTATGTCGAGCGCATCAACGATGTGAACAAGCAGATCGTCTCCGCCAAGGCAACCGCGCGCGATGGTCAGCATCCCAATGATCTGTATGACCAGCGGGATCAGTTGGTCAGCGAACTCAATAAATTGGTTGATGTCAATTTCACAGAAGAGGGTTCGTATTTCAGCCTGAGCATTGGCAACGGGCAGACATTGTTGTCCGGAGAGCGAGTCTATCCGCTGAGTGCCGTTCGCTCGGCTGCCGATCCGTCGCGCACGGTAATCGCTTATTCGTCTCCTAACAGCAGTGGTGGCTTCAATCAGGTCGAGCTCAAGGAAGATCTTCTCAAGGGCGGGCAACTGGGTGGCTTGCTGGCGTTCCGCCGTGAAACCATCGACAGTGTCCAGAACGACCTGGGGCGGTTGGCAACCGGATTGGCCCTGGCCTTCAATGCTCAGCATGAAAAAGGCCTGGATTCATTCGGGCAGCCGGGGGGGGCGTTTTTCAATATCGCGAATCCTGTCACGCTTGCGAGTGGTCGTAACGCGGCTACGACCGGTCCGCTGCAGGTGCAGTTTGCCGATAGTGGCACGACACCTGCCAACCAGGCGTTGACGGGCCACGACTACGAACTCAAGTACGACGGCAGTGCCTATACGCTGACCAATCTCACGACGGGCCAGACGCATTCTCCGGTGACTGACAATATGGTCGTTGACGGAGTGCAATACACTTTGCCGACCACGGCCAGTGCTGGTGACTCCTGGCAAATTCAGCCGGTTCGGCATGGTGCGCGTGATTTGTCCCTGGCGATCACCGAGCCTGACAAAATTGCTGCAGCGGACAGTACCGGTGGCTCCACCAATGGTGAAAATGGCCTGCTGCTGGCCAAACTGCGGACGGAGCGGATTCTCGGGAATGGCACCCTGAGCCCGAATGATGCCTATGGGCGTTTGATCAATAAGGTTGGTGTCAAGACCGGAGAGGTCCAAACCGCCAACAAGTCACAGCAGAATCTGGTGACGCAACGGCTACAGGCACAGCAGGATGTGTCAGGTGTGAACCAGGATGAAGAATTGATGAGCTTGATGCAGTTCTCTGACCAGTACCGGGCGGCAGCAAAACTCATTGATGTGGGTTCGCAACTGTTCGATACCTTGCTGGGGCTGCGCAACTGATTGCGGTTGGCAATAGATAGATTACGAGATTGACGGAATAACCAGGATAAAGCCATGCGCCTCAGCACCTCGCTCATGTATAGCATCAGCACTGCGACAATGAACAACAAGCAAAGTGACATGTCGCAGCTTTACCAGCAAATTGCGCAGGGTAAGCGGGTGCTGCGACCTGGAGACGATCCTCTGGCTGCTTCGTTGGCGATCAGTGTCAGCCAGAGCCAGGCAGTGAATGTCCAGCATGGAAAGAACCGTGATGTGGCCGAGCAGAATCTCAAGACATCGCTTGAGGCTCTCGATACGGTGGTCACATCCATGACTTCCGTGAAGGAGAAGCTGGTCAATGCGGGCAATGGCAGCCTGTCGCCGTCGAATCTGCGCGCATTGTCGACGGAACTGAAGGAAATTTATGCCAGCCTGTATACCCAGGCAAATGCGACGGACGGGAACGGGCACTACATTTTCTCGGGTAATCAGGGCCAGACACCTGCCTACGAAGTGCAGAATGGTTGGGTGACGAGTGACTATCAGGGTGGCAACCAGCCACGCATGATTCAGGTCGACCAAACCCGTCAGATGCCTTCGTCCAATTTGGGTTCCGACATTTTCGAGCGGGCCAATCCTGGCTCACGGGATGTTGTGGCAACAGTGGCACCGGGTGCAGGTACATCCAATTCCACGCTGGTTGTCGGCACACCGGTATTACCGGCTGGAGGGGCCTCCAACAGCAATAGCTACACGATTGTATTTGATGGCACTGCAGGTACTTACGATGTTCGCCAGGCCGATGGCACGACCTCTGTCGTACCGCCTATCAGTGGTGCCTATGATGCCGCTACGGGCTTGACGGTGACCCTGCCCAACAATGTCAAAATCCAGCTGAGTGGTACGCCGGGTACTGGTGGCACGGGCAACGATGTCGTGACTGTGGCACCCATTACGTCTTCTGATGTCGATATGAACATGTTTACGACCTTGAAGACGGCGATTGATGCCCTGGATCAGGTGGATATGAACGATCCGGCCAGTGTGGCCGTGTTTCGTAACGCCATGAGTGAAGCCAGTGCCAAACTGTCCAATAATTTCGACAATGTACTGACGGTGCGTGCGTCCATCGGCGCGCGCATGAATGAACTGACAGCACTCGACACCAACAGCAGCCTGCGTGCACTGAGCTACAGCGCACAGATGACCAGTCTGGAAGGCAGCAGCGAAATGGATATGGTCGAGATGTACAGCATGCTGCTTTTCCAGAGCAATGCGTTCGAGGCCTCCATGCTTGCATTCCAACGCATACAGGGATTGTCCTTGCTGAACTCGCAGCGATAACCGGAAGTCACCCCAAAGCGGCCTGTTTCACGACAGGCCGCTTGGTTTTCCCGGATTGATTTTGCGCTGCAGCACGATAAGATTGTTGAAAGTTGATAGGGAGTAGCGAGTGCTGAAGAATCTCACCGTCCGCACGGGTATGTTGCTGGTGCTGTCTTTGTTTGTGTCAGGGCTGTTGTTGGCGATTGGCTTTACATGGAATAACGCCCAGCGTTCTGAACAAGGCTTCCAGAATCTCTATGACGTGGCGACGAACCGCGTCGAAGTGCTGACGTCATTGCGCGCTGCCCTCAATGAAAACCGCCTTTACCTGGCGCTGTCGCACCGGGATTACCTGCTGAACAATCCCAATGGTGTAAAGGCCAATGTGGCCAAAGCCAAGGAAACCGAGCAGAAAATCGAAAGTATCTTCCGGCGGTTTCATGATGCGCCCAAGGATCCGGAAGGGCAGAAAATCTCCGACAGCATCGATCAGGCGCTCAAGGGCTATCTGGGCATGGCCGCAAATGCCGTGCAGGGTTTCGGTGATGGCGATGATACTGAATATGCCTCGCCCTCGCGGGCGGCAGATCGTGACCAATACGTGGCGGAACTGAATCGGCAATTCGATGCCTATTTTGTCTGGGCGCGTGAACTGTATGCAAATCTGACGGGTGATGCTGCGCGGCAAACGGATATTGCCACGATAGGTGCTGCCATCTTGCTGGTCGTCGCGTTGGTGCTGGCGCTGGGATGCTGGCTCTATATTTCCCGCTCTGTGTTGCGCCCGCTGGCTCAGGCTGGTGAAGCCCTGGGGCTGGTGGCTGCCGGCGACCTGACGCACCGGGTTGACGCGACGTCACGCAACGAGATTGGTCAGTTGTTTGTGTCGCTGCGCAAGATGCAGGAGAGCCTGACGCGGGTGATAGCGCAGGTACGTCAGGGTGTTGACGAGATCAACACGGGCTCGACGGAGATTGCGCAGGGCAATACGGATCTGAGCAGTCGTACGGAGCAGCAGGCGGCATCGCTGGAAGAGACGGCGGCGAGCATGGAAGAGTTGTCGGGCACGGTCAAGCAGAATGCGGACAATGCGAGACAGGCGGATCAACTGGCGGGCAACAGCATGGGTGTTGCGCGTCGTGGCGGCGAGGTGGT
>NZ_JBEFDG010000016.1:0-11361 GCF_040137905.1 Corticimicrobacter sp. | reverse complement strand
ATGTGCTTGAGACCGTTGACGCCCCAGACGCAGACCAGGCTGGTCAGGATACCGATGATCAGGGCACCGAAGGGACCGACGAGACCGGCACCCGGGGTGATGCCGACCAGGCCGGCGATGGCACCCGAGGCCGCACCCAGCAGCGAAGGCTGGCCCTTGATGATGCGCTCGGCAATGATCCAGGCCACGACGGCACCGGCCGTTGCGATCATGGTGTTGAAAAACGCCAGGGCAGCGGTTTCGTTGGCAGCCAGGGCCGAACCGGCGTTGAAGCCGAACCAGCCCACCCACAGCAGCATGGCACCGATGAAGGTCAGGGGAAGGCTGTGCGGACGCAGGGCTTCCTTGCCGTAGCCCAGGCGCTTGCCGATGACATAGGCACCGACCAGGCCGGCCACACCGGCGTTGATGTGCACCACGGTACCGCCGGCAAAGTCGAGCGCACCGGCTGCGAACAGCAGGCCCGATACTTCGTCCGAACCGTACCAGACCATGTGGGCGATAGGCACGTAGGCAAAGGTGAACCAGATGACGGTGAAGACCAGCACGGCGCTGAACTTCATGCGCTCTGCGAAGCTGCCGATCACCAGTGCGCAGGTCAGCCCGGCGAAGGTGGCCTGGAAGGCGGCAAAGCTGATTTCAGGCACGCTGCCGGCCATGACGAATTCGCTGGTGGCGGGATCGAAGATGCCTTGCAGGAACACGCGTGAGAAGCCGCCGAAGAAAGCGTTGCCTTCGGTGAAGGCCAGCGAGTAGCCGTAGAGGAACCACAGGAGTACACCCAGCGAGAAAACGGCGAGTGTCTGGATCAGTACCGACAGGGCGTTCTTGCTGCGGACCATGCCGGCATAGAACAGGGCGAGACCGGGAACGGCCATCATCAGTACCAGGAGGGTTGATACGCTCAGCCAGGCGAGATCTGCTTTGTCCATGAGAAAATCCTTTTATCTGTCAAATTGCCGTGTCGCCGGTTTCGCCGGTACGAATGCGTACGATCTGCTCGAGCGGCATGATGAAAATCTTGCCGTCGCCGATCTTGCCGGTATGTGCGCTCTGGATGATGGCTTCGATGGCGGGGTCGACCTGATCGTCCGGCACGGCGACTTCCACACGCAGCTTGGGGAGGAAATCGACGGCATATTCGGCACCGCGATACAGCTCCGTATGACCCTTCTGGCGTCCAAAGCCCTTGACCTCGGTTACGGTCATACCTTGCAGTCCGATGCCCGACAAGGCTTCGCGCACCTCGTCGAGCTTGAACGGTTTGATGATGGCAATTACCAGTTTCATGACATTTCCTTTGTAGATCAGGGCATCTGATCCAGTGCGCTCCGGTAGGGAAGCCGGACAGATACATTCGGATTCAAGCAAAAAGCGTGCCAACCCGAAAATGACAGAAAACCGGGGCAGGCTAAAATAGCGACCGGCCTCTCATGGACACTGTGTTGGTGCCTGTGATGCAGACAACCTCAACATGGTGCATGCATGCACTTTTATGGTGCGCATGCCAGGTATCGAAAAGGTGCATGGATGAAACACAGAACGGAATGGTTCGAAGAACTGCAGAAAAATGTCTCTGACCTGATCGCCCGCAGCCCGGTGGCGGATGTCGAACGCAATGTGCGCGGCCTGATGACCCAGGCCTTTTCCAGGCTGGATCTGGTGCCACGCGAGGATTTCGATATCCAGGCTGAGCTGCTGCGTCGCGCACGTGCCGACCTGCAGCAACTGGTATTGCGCGTAGAGGTTCTGGAGGCCAAGTTGGCCGAGCGCCAGGGCGGGGCACCGGCAGCGGCTGTGCTGCCATCGGACTCGCAGGAACAGAAATAAGCAGACGAGAGGCCGTGTGTGCCACCGTGACAGTTATGTCACGATGGCACTGACGCCGAAAGCGGTACGCCGCATACTGGTGCCTGCCATATCGCCAGGAGCCAGTCATGTCACTTGCCATTGTTGCCAGCCGTGCGGTGGCCGGACTGGATGCGCCACTCGTGCAGGTCGAAGTGCATCTGGCGCCGGGATTGCCGCTATTCACGATAGTGGGTTTGCCCGACACCGGGGTACGGGAAAGCCGTGAGCGGGTGCGTGCGGCCCTGGTCAATAGTGGCTATGCCTTTCCGCCAGGTCGTGTCACCGTCAATCTCGCGCCTGCCGACCTGCACAAAGAGTCCGGTCGCTTTGATCTGCCGATTGCGATCGGCATCCTGCTGGCGTCAGGGCAACTGGTCGAGCATCCTGATCGACGGATCGAGCGTTTCGTGCTGGCAGGCGAGCTGTCACTGACCGGGGCGCTGTCACCCGTGGCAGCGGCCTTGCCGATTGCGCTGGCCGTGGCCCGCAGCCAGCCTGCCGCCATATTGATCCTGCCGGCCGGTTGTGCCGGCCAGGGCAGTCGCGTGCCGGGCCTGACGGTGCTGGCAGCACCGGACCTTGCTGCAGTGGCTGCCCATCTTTCCGGGGGCCTGAACCTGTCGCAGGCCCAGGTCATGTCATGTGAATCCGGGATGCCAGACCCGTCGGCATGGCCTTGCCTGTCGGATGTCAGGGGGCAGCCGGCAGCCAGGCGCGCGCTTGAGGTCGCGGCAGCGGGTGGGCACCATCTGCTGCTGTCGGGGGCACCTGGCAGTGGCAAGAGCATGCTGGCACAGCGGCTGCCCGGTATCCTGCCACGCCTGTCCGCAGAGGAGGCGCTGGAGGTGGCAGCGATTGCATGCCTGCAGGGCGATGACATGACATGGGAAAGGCAACGACCATTCCGTGCACCGCACCATGGCACGACGCCGGTAGCCATGGCGGGTGGAGGCACGGGCCCGCGCCCTGGTGAAGTCAGTCTGGCGCATCGGGGTGTGCTGTTTCTGGACGAGCTGCCGGAGTTCCGGCGCGAAGTGCTGGAAATGCTGCGCGAGCCGCTGGAAACCGGCACCATTCAGATTGCACGGGCCCGCGCCAAGGTATCGTATCCGGCAGCCTTTCAACTGGTTGCGGCGATGAATCCGTGCCCCTGCGGAGGTGGACTGCATTGTCTGTGCACACCCGAGCAGCGGCAGCGTTATCGCAGCCGCATTTCCGGTCCGCTGCTGGATCGCTTCGATCTGCTCCAGGCCATGCCGTCTCAGGATGCGGAATGGCTGGCATTGCCGGCAGGCGAGGCCAGTCGCTGCGTGGCGGAGCGGGTGCTGTCCTGCCGGAACAGGCAGACGGCACGCCAGGGATGCAGCAATGCCATGCTGCCTGCAGGCCGGATCGAAAGCCTGTGCCCATTGCAGGCGTCGGCGCAGTCCATGCTGCGCCAGGCGATGCAGCGCTGGCGCTGGTCGGCCCGGGCGGTACACCGGGTATTGCGGGTGGCGCGTACCGTGGCAGACCTGGATGAGCGTGGCCAGATCGACGATACGCACCTGGCTGAGGCAATCCGCTATCGCCGGCCGCTGGTGTCTGCGGATGCGATCGGTTCCTGATCTGTATCGCCGCCCAGGGCTTTGTACAGTGTGACCATGTTGCTGTACTGGCTGAAACGGTTCTGTGCCACGTTGATTTCTGCCGTGCGCCTTTTTTCCTGCGCGTCCAGCCAGCTTCTGAGCGGCACCGCGCCCAGTCGATAGCGAACTTCGTAGAGTGTCTCGGCTTGTTGGGCAGAGGCCAGCGTCCGCTCCAGCAGTTGCCCCTGGCTGGCCAGTTTCAGGCGTGCCGAAAGGGTATTGTCCACTTCGCTCATGGCGACATACAGGGCCTGCCGGAAACCGGTGACCGCCTCCTCGTACTCTGCTTTCGAGGCGGCAATGTTCAGGTTCATCTGGTTCCATTGCAGGAACGGCAGGTTGATGCCTATGCCCAGGGTGGCGACCGGGCTGTTCAGTACGGATGAAAGCGCAGTACTGGAGCTGCCCAGCGAACCGGTCAGGCTGATTGAGGGATAGTAGCTTGCACGGACTGCATCGCTGCTGGACAGGGTACGTCGCAGGCGCAGTTCGGCGGCTTGAAGGTCGGGACGCCTGGCCAGCAGTCCGGCCGGCAGTCCGGGCGCGATGTCGGGCAGGGCTGTATTCGGCAGCAATGCCGGAATGTCGAACTGCCCGCCAGGGGGCGCATCGAACAGGATCGACAGGGCATTCAGGGTTTCCTGGAGGTCCTGCTGCAATTGCTGGTGGCTGGCTTCCTGTCCGTACAGATTCTGTTCGGCCTCGGCCACTTCGAGTGGTGAAACGGCACCCGCGTCGAACTGGGCACGTACCAGATCAAGCGTGGTTCGGGCGTGGGCGATGCTGGCTTCGGAGTTTTGCAGCCGCTGACGGTTGTAGCTGGCCTGCCAGTACAGGTCCATGGTGCTGCCGATCAGGGACAGTTCGGCGCTGCGGCGGTCTTCTTCGGTGGCCAGGGCTTCCCAGCGGGCGCTGTCGTGCAGGCTGGACAGCCGGCCCCAAAGATCCAGTTCATATTTGACGGAAGCACTGGCCGAATCGGATTCGCTCCAGCGTGCCGATTCATCGATACGACGGCTGGTACCGGCCTGTCCGCTGGCAGAGAGCTGGGGCAGGCGATTGTCCTGGGCCAGGCCAGCCTGCAACTGGGCCCGGCGGACGCGGATGGCGGCCACGGCCAGGTCGTTGTTGCGCGCAATGGCCTGTTCGACCAGGCTGATCAGCACGGGGTCATCGAAGCGTCGCCACCAGTCGTGGCCGGTTGCGGCATGTTCCGGTTGGTTCGTTGCGTCGTGCGCAGTGGGTGCCGTTTCTTCCTGCCAGCGCTCCGGTGCCTGGAAGGCAGGTTGCTGGTAGGGCGTGTGGACAACGGCACCGCAGCCGGCCAGCAGCAGGGCGGCAGTCAGTACGGTAAAGGAAGTGCGCAGGGTGGATACAGGCATGTGCGTCATGTCATCAGTCTCGTGCCAGGGCATCGACCGGGTTCAGCCGCGCCGCATTGCGTGCAGGCAGGAAGCCGAAGGCAATGCCGATCAGGGTCGAGCAAAGGAAGGCCGCTACCATCGAGTTGGTGGAGTAGATCATGTTGAAGGTGCCATCGCTGATCTGCGCCAGCAGCGGACCAAGGCCCAGTGCCAGGCTGATGCCCAGCAGGCCGCCGACCAGGCAGACGAGGACGGCTTCGATCAGGAACTGGATCAGGATATCGCTCTGGCGGGCACCGACAGCCATGCGTACGCCGATTTCGCGCGTACGCTCGGTGACCGAGACCAGCATGATGTTCATCACCCCGATCCCGCCGACCAGCAGCGAAATCAGTGCAATCGATGAGATCAGCAGCGTCATGGTCGCCGTCGTGCTCTCGATGGTCTGGCGGATGCTGTCGGTGTTGATGATGAAGAAATCCTGGGTGCCATGGCGGCGCGTCAGCAACTGCGTGAGCGCGGCTTCGGCGTCTTCCATGGAGGTACCGTCATCGACCCGCACGGTGATGCTGCGCAAGTGCGATTGCCCCAGAATGCGGTGCATGGCGGTAGTGTAGGGAATCCAGACGTTGAGCGATTCACTGCTGCCGAACATGCTTGGCTTGGCCTTGACCACGCCGATGATGCGACCAGGAATGGTGCCCAGCATGATGATCTGGCCCAGCGGGTCCTGGTCGCCGAACAGCGTCTTGCGGGTGTTTTCGTCGATGATCACGTCCTGGCTTTGACGGCGCACGCTGTCGGCGCTCAGGCCCACGCCTTGCTGCAGTTCCAGGCCGCGTACGCGGAAATATTGCTCGTTGACGCCATTGATGGTGCCGGTCGCAGAAACGTTGCGATAGCGCAGGCTGGCCGATGTACTGACATTCGGGGTGACGCTGTCGACCCAGGGTGCGGCGGCGATGGCCCGGGCATCGTCCGGAATCAGTGTCTGCACCCGTGCCGAGCGTTCGTCGCCAAACCCCCGGCCCGACATGATGTCCATGGTGTTGGTACCCATGGCATTGATGTCGCTCAGGATGCGCTGGCGCGAACCTTCGCCCAGCGCCACCACGGAGACGACCGAGGCGATGCCGATGATGATGCCGAGCATGGTCAGGAAGGTACGCAGCCGGTGCGCGTTCATGGCCAGCAGAGCCATGCGCAGGGCTTCGCGCAAGCGTTCCAGGCCCCCCGCGCTCCAGGCTGCCGAAAGACCGTGCGACTGGTTGCCTGTCGTGTCGCTGGATGCGGGGGCGTCGCTTTTCAGGGGCTGGGGCTGTTGTGCATCTGCCGGTGTTTCCGGAGTGCCACTCAGAATGGCCTGGTTGGGGTGGTCACCGATGATCCTGCCGTCGCTGATTTCGATGATGCGTCGTGCGTGCCGTGCCACATTCATGTCGTGCGTGACGAGGATGATCGTATGCCCGTCGCGGTTCAGGTCCTGCAGGATGCGCATGACCTCCTGGCCGCTCTGGCTGTCGAGGGCACCGGTCGGTTCGTCGGCCAGGATGACCTGGCCACCGTTCATGAGGGCGCGGGCGATGCTGACACGCTGCTGCTGGCCGCCGGAGAGCTGTCCGGGGCGGTAGTGCAGGCGTTCTGCCAGCCCCAGCCGGTCGAGCAACTGTTGTGAACGGGCATGGCGCAGGGCGGTCGGCCGGCCAGCATAGACGGCGGGGACTTCGACGTTGCCCATGGCGTCGAGGTCGGACAGCAAATGGTAGCGCTGGAAGACAAAGCCGAAATGCTCCCGGCGCAGTTCGGCCAGATCGTCGGGCTGCAGGGTCATGACATCCTTGCCCTGGACCCGGTAATGCCCCCGGCTGGGCTGGTCGAGACAGCCGAGGATATTCATCAGCGTCGATTTGCCGGAGCCTGACGCGCCCACGATCGCGACCATTTCCCCGGCATGGATGTCGAGGTCGACTTCCGTCAGTACGGAGATGGTCGTGTCGCCGGCCGGAAAGTCGCGGCTGATGCCGCGCAGCTCGAGAAGGGCCTGCTTCATGGTCAGAACATCCTGGGACCGCGTGGCCGATTGGCACCAGCGGCGCTGGCCAGGCCACCCGGTTGCTGTACATGCAGCACGACACGGTCGTTTTCCTGGAGTCCACTGGTGATCTGCGCATCGACATTGTTGTTGATGCCGACTTCGACTTCACGCTGCTCGAGGCGATCACCTGTTGCCAGCACGGTGACGCTGGCCTTGCCCTGTGTCGTACCAGGATTGCTCAGTGCCGAGGAAGGGATGAGCAGGGCGTCCTTGGCTTCTCCCAGGATGATATAGACCTGGGCCGTCATGGAAATGCGCAGCAGGCCATCCGGGTTGGGGATGTCGAACAGTCCGTTGTAGTACACGGCGGAACTGGTCGAGGACGAACTGGAAGTCGTGCTGGTGCTGCTTTCGCTGCTGATCGAGTCGGGGGCCGGTTCAACCGAGCGCAGCGTGGCATAGTGGCGGGTATCGGGATCGCCGAGGATGGTGAAATAAACACGCTGGCCAGGATGCACGCGGATCACGTCGGCTTCCGAGATCTGCGCCTTGACGGTCAACTGGTCGAGCTGCGCCAGTTTGATGATGGTCGGGGTCGACTGGTTGGCGTTGAGTGTCTGGCCTTCCTGGGCCACGATGGCGACGACCGTTCCGGCCATGGGGGCCGTGATGCGCGTATAGCCCAGCTTGACCTGGGCGTTGTCGACGGCGATCTGGGCCTGTGCCAGCTCGGCATCGAGTGCCGCCAGTTGTGCCCTTGCCGTGGCCAGTGCAGCCTCTGCCGCATCGAAGTCCTGGCGTGAGCTTGCATTGGCGGCCAGCATCTGCTTCTGGCGGTTGTAGGTGAGCTGTGCTTCACGCTGGGTGGCGGCCTGGGCCTGGCGGCGGGCGCGGACGGTCAGCAGCGATGTTTCGGTGGTGCGCAGTTCGTTCTGCTGGGTCAGCGAGTCGATCTCGGCCACCAACTGGCCCTGTTCCACGCGGTCACCGAGTTCGACATGCAGGGTCTGCAACTGGCCCGAGGCCTGGGCACCGACGCTGACCAGCTTGAATGCTTCGAGTGTGCCGGTGGCGAGCACGTTGGTCTCGATATCGCCGGTTCGCACGGCGGCCGTGGCGGGTGGTATCGGGGGAGCTGACGGAAACAGGACATATTTGCCGACGGCCAGCAGGGCAATGCCGGCCAGCAACAGCAGAATCACTTTCAGACGTCGGGACATGGGAGCTTTCATGGAAAATGGGTCAGATGGCGAAGAGCTGATGGTCAGGCGCATAGCTTATGCGTGCAACAAGGCTCGACAATGCAGGAAATGCGGAAAAATCATGGAGATTAGAGATCGAGCTTGTAGCCGACGCCATAGATCGACTGGATGACTTCGGCCTCTGGACGGATGGCGTTGAGCTTGCGACGCAGATTCTTGATATGGCTGTCCACGGTGCGATCCGTGACCACGCGATGGTCGTCGTAGAGGTGGTCCAGCAGTCTCTCTCGAGAAAAAATGCGTCCGGGCGATTCGGCCAGGGTCTGCAGCAGGCGGAATTCGACCGGTGTCAGGTTCAGTGGCTGCTGGTCCAGCAGGGCCTCGAAACGGTCTGGGCGGATGACCAGCGCCGAAGAAGCCCGGGTCTCGGCAGGTGTTGCATCGACCTGTGCGCGCTGGACCCGTCTCAGGATGGTCTTGACCCGTGCAACGACTTCGCGCGGGCTGAACGGTTTGCAGATGTAGTCGTCGGCTCCCAGCTCCAGACCCAGCAGGCGGTCGATTTCTTCGACGCGGGCGGTCAGCATGATGACAGGAAGGTCACTTTCGCGGCGCAGTTCGCGGCAGATGTCGAGGCCGTCCTTGCCGGGCAGCATGAGATCCAGAAGTACGAGGTCGGGCCGATGCTCGTGGATGGCCGGCAAGGCTTCCAGACCATTGTGGATGGTATGGGTGGCATAGCCACTGGCCTGCAGGTAGTCGGACAGCAGCGATGCGAGCTTGGGTTCGTCTTCGACGATCAGGATCGTATTCATTCGGCATGCGCTCCTGTCTGTGGGAAATCCAGCCGGATGCGAATGCCGCCCAGGTCGGATGGCATGGCACTGATCGCGGCGTCGTGCGCCTGGGCGATGCGCAAGGCCAGGGCCAGCCCCAGGCCGCTGCCTCCCTGGCCCCTGCTGCGGGCGCTTTCGGCCCGGTAGAGACGGTCGAAAATGCGTGGCAATTGCTCTGCAGCGACACCCGGAGGCGTGTCATCAAAGTCGAGCCTGATGACATCGGCATGTACGGCGAGCGTGATGCGCAGCAGGCCGCCGGCATGGGTATAGCGCCGGCTGTTGTCGAACAGATTGTTGAACAACTGTGTCAGGCGCTGGGGATCTGCCTGGATCAATACGGGCTGAGCGGGAAGATTGAGCTGGAGTTCGAGGCCCGCCTGTTGCAGGGCTTCCTGCCAGGCCTGTCCGGTGTGTCGCAGCAGGCCAGCCAGGTCGATGCGGGTCATGCGGTAGCGCAATGCGCCGACATCGGCCAGTGATAGTTCGTGCAGATCATCGATGAGCTGCTGCAGGTGCAGGACCTCGCTTTGCAGGGATTGCAGCGTCGTTGGCGTCAGGCAGCGTACGCCATCCTGTATGGCTTCGAGCTCGCCTCGCAGTATGGCCAGCGGTGTGCGCAGGTCATGCGAGATGTCGGCGATCATGTCGCGCCGCGATCGCTCGTTCTGTTCCAGTGCATGCGCCAGGAAGTTGAAGTCACTGGCCAGTTGACCAAGTTCGTCATGACGCCTGATGGCAACGCGTGTCTCGAAGTGGCCACCCGCCAGTTCGCGCGTGGCCTCGCCGAGCCTGCGTATCGGCAGCAGCAGCATGCGTGTCAGCAGGTAGCTGACCAGTGCGGCCAGCAAGGCGGAAAAACCGATGATGGTCCATCCTGCCTGGAGCTGCTGGCTCCGAAAACGTGTTTCGAGCTGGTCAGGCATGGGGGCAGGCGGCAGGCGTACCAGCCAGCCGATGGTGCGGCCGTCAAGTTCGACCGCAAAACGGGGGGCCTTGGGATCGGCTGGAATATCTTCGGGGGCACCTGCAATCGGATGGCCGGATGTATCCGTCAGGTAGAACGGAGGCGGAGGAGCATACTCCTGATGCGGGCCGCGCAAGGGGGGGCGATGGCCACCGCCTGCTGTATATTCCTCGATGGAAACGGTGCGCAGGATGCGCCACCAGCGCCGGCTGTCGCGTGCCAGGGGGGCCCAGTCACCATGCTCGCGGTAGTACTCTGCCACGACATTGGCCAGCGAGCGGGCGCGCTGCACTTCCCGTTCGGCGATGAAACCCTTGAATCCCTGCTCGAAACTGGTATGGACGGCCAGCCCCATGACCATGGCGATGGTCAGGCAGACGCCGAAGATGGCGATGAAGAGCTTGGCGGCGATACCGGGGCGGGGCAGGCACAATTTCATGTCGACATTATGCATGGCAGACATTTACCCACCCGGTTTCTCCATCAAATTTTCATGATTGAGCCAGCAGCGAGATGATGCTGTCGTATAGATGCTGCGGCTGCTCGACACAGGCGTCGGCCTGCCATTGAACTGCCTGTGTGCCTGCACTGTAGCCATAGGCAACGGCGATGGTACGCATATCGGCTGCCTTGCCGGCCTGGATGTCGCGCAGGTCGTCACCTATATAGATACAGTATGCGGGTTCATGCCCCGCCAGGCGTGCCGCATGCAGCAAGGGCTCGGGATGAGGCTTGATGTGCGCAGTGGTGTCACCGCACACTACGGTACGGCTGCGTGACAGCCCAAAATGTCGGACCAGTGGCAAGGTCAGGCGGGTGGCCTTGTTGGTGACGATGCCCCAGGGAATGCCTGCGGTATCCAGCGATGCCAGCATTTCCGGAATACCGTCGAACAGGGCGCTGGTCAGCGTCATGCGGGCCTCGTAGTCAGCAAGGAACTGGAGGCGGGCTGCTTCGTAGCCGGTGCTGTCCGGTTCGAGCCCCAGCGCGACGCGCAGCAGGCCGCGTGCGCCTTGCGACGCCACTTCGCGCAGTGGCGCGTGGTCGAGTGGCGGCAGTCCTTGGCGCTGGCGCTGCTGATTGGCTGCGGCGGCCAGGTCCGGGGCGGTATCGGCCAGCGTGCCGTCGAAGTCGAACAGGATCAGCGGAGTGGGGGACGTCTGTCGCATGTCAGGCCAGCGGGCGGCGGGTTGCCATCAGATAGTTTACGGAGGCGTCGCTGGAGAGCCAGTAATGATCCGTCAGTGGGTTGTATTCCATACCGGCCAGTTGCTGCAGGTCCAGGCCACTGCGGCGTACGGATTGCGCCAGTTCGCTGGGGCGGATGAAGCTGCTGTGCTGATGCGTGCCTCGAGGCAGCATCCGCAGGATGTATTCGGCACCGACGATTGCGTGCACGAAAGACTTGAGGTTGCGGTTGAGCGTGGAGAAGAACACCATGCCTCCTGGCTTGACCAGGGTGGCACATGCCTGGACGA
>NZ_JBEFDG010000015.1:0-8788 GCF_040137905.1 Corticimicrobacter sp. | reverse complement strand
TTGTCGGTACAGGTATCGGCGGGGTATCCACGCTGTGCGATGCCGTGGGTGCCTTTCACGACAAAATTCCGCGCCGTGCCCAGTTGGTGATCCCCGCCGTGATGCCCAATGCGCCGGCGGCACACATCGCCCAGCACATGACGTCCACCCAGGAAGCCCAGACCTATGCCACGGCCTGTACGGCAGGTGCGGTTGCGATTGGCGAGGCATTCCGACGCATTCGTGATGGTTATCTTGATGTGGCGCTGGCAGGCGGTACCGAGGCCATGCTGCGTCCGGAGTTGATGCAGGCCTGGGGGCAGTTGCAGGTGCTGTGCCGTGATGCGTCTGCCGAGCCCTATGGCGGCTGCCGCCCGTTCAGCAAGGGCCGGACGGGATTTGCGCTGGGCGAGGGCGCAGCCATGCTGCTGCTGGAAACATACGAGCATGCCATGGCGCGTGGTGCCACACCGATTGCGGAAGTATGTGGTTATGGGGTAAGCAACGACGGCACGCATCCCTTGCGCCCCAATCCTTCCGGGCAGGCCCTGGCCATTGCCCGGGCCATGCAGCAGGCCGGACTGGCCCCCGAGGATGTTGGCTATATCAATGCCCATGCGACGGGTACGCTGACCGGTGATCGGGTCGAGACCGCCGCCATTCGCCAGGTGTTTGGCCAGGTAGCAGATCGTCTTGCCGTCAGCAGCATCAAGGGTGCCATCGGTCATCTGATCGGTGCCGGTGGTGCCGTCGAAACTGCGGTGACCGCCCTGGCGCTGCAACGGCAGGTTTTGCCGCCCACGCTTCGTTTCGAGGGGGGGGATCCCCAGTGCGATCTGGATTACGTGCCGAACCAGGCCAGGTGTGTGGATGGGCTGTCTGCCGCCCTGAGCAACTCGTTTGGCATGGGGGGGAATAATGCGGTGCTGGCGTTGAGGGTGGTGTAGGGGGGGGTGAGTACCTGTGCCATGGGCTATTGGCAGGTGATGGTGCTGTAAGCCGTTTTTTTTCACTATGTATGGCAGGCATCGCCTCGGCAATGAGGTGGTGTTTATCCTTCAGTACACATAAAGGAAAATCATGGCTGAACTCAACTATGGCAGTATCGTTGGCGTATTTTCATCCGATGGAAGATTGCGTCTGGATATCGGCACCTGGGGGTTGAAGAAAAATATCCCGGCCAATCACGACTCTTGGGCTACGCGCCTGGTGATTCGTCGTCTTGATGGCCCCAATACGGGGACTGTGGCGGCGGATCATACTGTCGGCATTTTTTCAGAAGATGGGCGGGTGCGTCTGGATATCGGCAACTGGGCGATGCAGCGCGAGGTGCCGGCCAGCCACGAGTCATGGGCTACGCGCCTGGTGATTCGCAAGCTGGATGGAACTGGCGCAGGCACACCCGTTCGTTATGGTGATCTCATCGGGATTTTCAGCGAGGATGGAAAATTTCGACTGGATATCGGGATCGACGCAGTGAAAAAAGAGATCCTTGCTGATCATGACTCCTATGCGACGCGGTTTCATATCCAGGACAGCGATCCGGTTGTTGATTTCGAGATCGACAGCATTGAATATGACCTGGAAAGAGCAACAATTGATCAAGTTCCGTTGGTCGTTCTCCAGCAAGCGGTGACCAATTCGACAGATATTGATCAGGAATGTGAGTTGAGTGGTTCCGAAAGCGTGACAGAAACTTCATCCTGGTCGGATACGCTTGGCATCAAGGCGGGCATCAAATCATCGCTGAAAGTCCAAGTGCCCTTGTTAGGCGAAGGCGGGGTGGAACTGTCGGCAGAAGCCAGTCAGTCTTATACCTCGGGTGGCTGCACCTCCAGGCAACGAACCGTGGCCTGGAAAGCCACGATAAAGGTGCTGGCACATCACTATGGCAGTGTGTCGGTGCTGGTGATGAAAGGCAATGTGATCGTGCCTTTTGTGCTCAAAGGTACTTTCATTCATAAATCAGGTCGACGCGAACCGAACCAAAGCGTCACCGGCAGCTATGCGGGTTCCAATGCTTATAAAGTCGATGTGCGCTATGTTTCGCAAACTCCTGCCGATACGGCACTGAAGATCGAAAACATCAGTGCAGCCGAGCTGCTCTGATCGGAGTCAGCCCCAGGTTTGGCACAGCCTGCGAAGCTCTTCGCGGCTGTGCAAACCCGTCGCACGATATATCTGCTTGATATGCGTACGCACTGTGTTTTCGGAAATGCCCAAACTGGTTGTGAGCTGTTTATTGCTCTGGCCTTCTCCGAGCAGTCGGGCGACTGCGGCCTGGGCTGGGGTCAGTCGTGGTTCAAGTGTATGAGATGTGCCTGGCATGGGTGAGAGCTGCGACTTGCGAAGGTAGAGCAGTCGCCCAAGAATCCGTGTCTGTGCAAGCTGTGCGCTCAGGCTGACGGATTCATTGGCCTTGATCTTGTTGCCGCCCTGTATGCTCCAGACGGCAACCGGCAGACCCAATGCCCGTATGACCGATACCATGGTCACACCACCAACGCCAACCATGCGTGGCGTGATCCCCAGTTCTGTTTCAATCATGGTACTCAGGTGCCGAATGATGGATGCGTCCTGCGGTGTGGGTGCGGCGTCCGGTGAAACCTCGATGCAACCGAAGTCGAAGGTGACGCCTGCTGTTTCTGCAATCGAGGCAGAAAGCTGCTGCAGTGATGCCATGAGTGCCGGGATTGAACAGCCCGGCATCAGGCGGATATCGAGATAAAACGCGAAATGTGCTGCCACATGATTCAGGCCGGTACACGAGGTTTCACAATGCGTGGCCGTGATGGTAGAAACAGATGGGGTGTAGTGCGGATCGGCGGCGGCAAAGCGTTGCCGGATCGGATCCAGCTGGCTGATGAAGTGGCAGGCAGCATCAAAAGCATTGGCCTTGTTTTCATAGCCTGCATGGTAGGCATCACCCCTGACATCAATGCGCAACCACATGCTGCGCTTTTCACTGATTTCGATCAGGGCTCCCTGAGGGTTTCCATAATCTGGCACGACAATCAGATCGTCGTGATGAAAAACGCGTGGGTATTTCTGGAGAATGACGTCCAGCCCCTTGGTGTAATCCGTCAAGCCTGCGCTGACGCAGATCAACCCAAGCCCCAGGCGAGGGCGGTGAGCCGGTGCCAGTTGCTTGATGGCATCGAGCAGTAGCAGTGCGGATACGATGGCTTGGTTGTTATCCTCGACACCACGTCCGTAAAGGCGGTCGCCATCGATCCGCAAGCTGAAGGGGTCACCATGCCAGTGCTCCAGTGGACCACTGGCCGCGGTATCCATATGTGTGATGATCCATAGCATATGCGTACTGCGCGGCGGCCGATACCTGGCCAGCAGGTTGGGTCTCAGGCCGCGTGGCAAACGCGTGTCCAGGCTATCGATACGCTTGATTTCGCACAGACCATTGTTGCGTAGCCAATGTTCGATCCAGCGTGCTTTTTTCTCTTCACCCTGCCCGCCATGCTCTGGGTTGATGGCTTTTCGGCAGAGCAACTGGCGATGCCACTCAATGGCTTCGCCTGGTGCCTTGTCCAGCAGGTCGAGTAATTTTTTTGCCATGCTCTTGTTCGGATACTTAGCCCAGTGTCATCAGCCATTGTGACAGCCCGGTAGTGCATGTCCTGGGTGGCATATTCTGAAGGGGGGTGTCTCCCCACAGCCAGGATTCCCGGATATGTCGGGGCGAGCAACCGAATTGCCTGCGAAAGAGCCTGCTGAAATGGGCTTCGTCTGTGAAACCATGCGTATATGCAATATCGCTGATCCGGTCCTGAGACCGATCCAGGCTGCACAGTGCCTGCAGGCTGCGTTCCAGCCGGCGTGTACGGATATAGGTCGATACGCCGCCGAAGGGTTCGAACAGTCTATAAAGCTGGCTGCGGGAAATGCCTTGGTGTTTCAACAGGTGTTCGACATCAAGATTATCCTGGTGCAAGTGCATTTCAATATATTCACGGATAGCTTGCTGGCGCGATGGCCAGGCACAGGCTCCACATGATCTTTGGCTGGATTGCTCCTGAAGGCGCATGCAGGTGGCAATCAATTTCACGGTGGCATGCGTCAGCAACTGTGCTTCTTGTTCCTGCAGATTCGGGGCTGCATGGGCCAATGTCAGCAGGTGCTGTGCCAGGATCATGCCGGAGGCCGACTGGCTGCGAATGGCATGTCCGTGCCAGCGCAGCGTGGCACATTCTACATACGGCATCAGCAGTCTCCGTGGCATGACCAGAGTCACGGATTCCCCTGTATTGCTGTCCAGCAGGATGGGGCACGACATATCCATGATGCCGAGATCTCCTGGTGCCAGGCAGATAGAGGTCGCGAGGCGGGGGCAGGATTGCGGCTGGCTACCCGTCAGAGTCGCCAACGTGGCACATCCTTGAAGTCTGGCATGCAGAATATAGTGGTCTTGCCCGTCCTGCATGATGTGATGGCGAGCGCGCAGATAGCGGATCGTGTCCGTATGGCTGTGGCACAGCAGGAAGGCACCGAAATGATAGGCCGTCATGCGTGCTTCAAAATTACGGGTATCTCCCGGGATGGCTGGCGTGGGGGCAAGCAGGGGCGACAGAAAGCGTGCCCATGCGTCCATGCGTGTACCGAGTGGGTAGCCCGTGGTGTCGCATGATCGGCAGGCAATCCGTCTGTCGGGCAAAACGGGCAGAACGTCTGGATCCTTGGCCATGCGGCAGTCTCTGTGCAATAAATAGTGTGGTTTGTCTGTAAGTGATGTTTTGTTTCTTTTTTGAGACAAAATGATTCTATCTAATTCTTTCGGGTTTTTTCGAAAGTGGGATGAATATCCTGGTTTATGGGACATTTATCCAAGTCTGGGCAACGGGTCCCGGCTTACCATGGTTCTGTCATCCTGACAGAAGGTGTCTTGCCGTGAAACTTTCTCTTAATGGTCTGATTCAAGGTATTGCCAGCGCCGTGGCGCAGGCGCAGGAGCGCATCTTTCGGCATCAGGCGGCCAATGTGCTCGAATATTTCGACGAACAGCGGCGACCGCGCTGTGTGGAAATCCGCTTGCCAGTGCTGGGGCCCAGTGTGCCGGATGCGCCTGAGGGTGATGAGCAATGGGTCAGAGTTCCCCTGCTGTCGCTGGTGGGGGCGCGTCAGTTGTCCATCAAGGACATGGAAATCAGTTTCGAGGTGGGCCTGGGCAACGATGCAGAGCCTGCACCCGAGCAAAATCTTCAGACAGAACGTGAGGCGGCATCCCCCTGGCTGCGCGAAACATGTACCAGTCCGCTATCGCTGGCCGTCGATCTGGGCGGCGCATCAAATCAAGGCCTGGGCTCGCGCGCCAAGGTCACGATCCGGGTCGAAAGCCTGGCCCCTACAGATGGCATGGCCAGACTGATTCAGCAGCTCGACAAACAAATCTGATCTTTTCAGGAGAGTGCAATCATGACCGATTTTGTGATGGGCAATCAGTTCCGGGGACTGCCGATGGATGATCTCATTGGCGGGCCGTTGATGGCGGCATGCGACGCCCAGGTCAAACTGGCCAATGCCACCGCCAACTTTATCAAGGTGATCGGTTTTCTGCCGCCTGCAAGTGCGACGGACGACCCGAAGGCGGTGGGCAATGTACGCAATGTCACGTTCAAGTTCGATCGACCGGCCCCCGTCGTGAATGACGGCAAGTCCGTGACGACAGGTGCTCAGGCCATGGAGACGGTCGAGTTGCAGGTGCCCCTGTTGTCGGTCGTCAAGGTGCCGTCCCTGTCGATTGAAACGGTTGACATCACGTTTGACATGGAAGTGAAGAACTCTGAATCCATGCGCGAGACTTCCGACAAAACAGGCTCGCTGGAGGCCAATGCAAAAGTGGGCTGGGGCGTATTCAGCGCTTCGGTCAAGATTGCTGGCTCAATCTCCTCACACAAGGAAAATACCCGCTCCACGGATCAATCTGCCAAATACCATGTCGAGGTTCATGCACGCGATACCGGCATGCCAGAAGGGTTGGCGCGCGTCCTCGATATGATGGCGCAGTCCGTCGCGCCCAGGCAGATTACAGCCGCAGCAACGTCTTGAGGGTGCCTGACCTGTCCAGAATCGTGCAGGAGCAAACCGCATTATGTTTGACCTGACAGATGTGCGCTACGTCAAACGCCTGGTGGTAGGCAGCACCGACCCCGAGAAAATGATGTCCGAGGCGGTGCTGCAACGCCAGCAGGCGCTGCTCAACCGCTGCCTTGCAGAGACGCCACGGGGTCGCATCATCGGCCTGGAAAAAACCTTCAGCCTGCTCAACATCGGCGAGCATCAGGTCGTGTTGCAGGCCATGATCTATCACATTGGTTTTGAGCGCCGACCCTACTGGCTCCCGGAGGAGGATGAGGCATGAGGTCCGTCTGTTCGCTTGATGCATTTGTGGAAACAGTGGGCCAGGTACTGGAGCGTGTTGGCCGGCAGGCATCGCAGTCCGGTAGTGCCGGGGCATGGCTTGCCCATGCACGGGTAGCTTCGCTGCGCATAGAGCTGCCGGTCAGAATTCATGCTGTGCAGGGCGATACCGTTATGCTGGAACCGACTTCCGGCTGGACCACGCGCTTTTGGCAGGCGCGTATATACCGGCTGTCCATCGAGTGGCCCGCAGCTCGTGCGGGAGACGCGGATGTGTTTCTGGAAGGCAGGTTGCTGCGGCGCTATCGGCTAACGATGCAAGGCGATCAGGCGCTGTCCGTCGTAGTGCCCAGCGACAAAGGAGTGGCGCGTGGCATTTAGGGATTTGCCTTCTCTGACGCTGGATGCCTCCACCGCCAGCCGGTTGGCACAGATCGTGTCACCCGGCGTCGAACGGCGCAGGGCACGCTTGGTCCGGACGGTGCTGCTCCTGTGCGCGGCATCTATATGCTTTCTGGTGGTTGGGTTGATACGCTTGATCTGACCGCATGACAAACGATATCGAAAGGAGAAATCTCATGTCGTCATTTACGCATTTTGCGTTGGCAGGTCTGTTGGCAATGACTGCGCATCAGGCTGTTGCCCAGGGAGGTCAAGCTCTCGATGGGCAAACCACCTTGCTCGGGTATATGAATGACCAGGGTAGGCATGTGGTGGTGCGGCTGCAACTGGCAGCCAATCCCGAGCCGGGTGACTTGAGCGGGAAGATATACATGGGTGAGCCGTGGGCATGTGGCTTTGATCTGGAGTATGGCCTGACGGTCAACAATAAAATAATTTATTCCCTGGCAGGCAGTGGGGCGGGGCGCTGCATAGCCTGGCGCAGTGGGTATATAGAGGTTGAGTCGAAGCCGGCTGGTACAACCCAGGTGGTCGCGCATGACCGTTTTGGCAGTCTAAAACAGACTATAGATCTGTCTATTCGGGAAACCGCGCGGCCATGATGCGGCTCGTGCTCTACCGGGAGTCGGCTACGGATGATGGCACGCCAGGTCGATTGGTGATGCCCGATTGGGAGTGCCATACCCTGGAGCTTCCCTGGCGGGATAACAAACCGCGTTGCTCGTGCATACCGACAGGCGAATACGAGTGCTGTCTGGTCGACTCCCCTCGTTTCGGCATAGTCTATGGCGTGCAGGGCGTGCCAGGGCGTAGCCATATTCTGATCCATGCAGGCAATGTCGCTGGCGACCGTGACAAGGGACGCTGCTCGGATGTGGATGGCTGCATACTGCTGGGGCTGGAGCGTGGTGTCTGCAAGGGGCAGTGCGGTGTGCTCAAGAGCAAGGCGGCACTGTCCATGTTCATGGCGCGGATGGCGGGGCAACCGTTCAGGCTTGTGGTTAAGAACATTTGCTGACGATTAGTCTGGACTTTCCAGGCCTACAATAGCGGATTATCTGCTTTTGTCATCGTGTTCCCATGAAACCCATCCGCAAAGCCGTCTTCCCCGTCGCAGGCCTGGGCACCCGCTTTCTTCCCGCCACCAAGGCCATGCCCAAAGAGATGCTGCCCGTCATCGATAAACCGCTCATCCAGTATGCGGTCGAAGAAGCAGTGAGATCTGGGATTACTGACCTGATTTTTGTGACTGGTCGCAATAAGCGGGCTATTGAGGATCATTTTGACCGCATTCCTGAACTGGAGGCCGAATTGGATGCCAGGGGTAAGGATGCCCTGCTGGACTGCGTCCGCAATATTTTGCCGTCACATGTCAATTGCATCTATACGCGCCAGCCGGCTCCGTTGGGGCTGGGGCATGCTGTGCTGTGTGCTGCGCCGATTGTCGGGAATGAGCCCTTTGCCGTATTGCTGGCTGATGATCTGCTGGATTCGGATACCCCGGTGACGCAGCAATTGATTGATGTTGCACATCGGCACAATGGCAGCGTTCTGGCGATTCATGACGTGCCTGTTGAGCACACGAACAAGTATGGCATTGTGGCGGGCCAGGACATTGAGCCGGGCTGCTTGCAAGTAGAACGAATCGTCGAAAAGCCAGCACCTGCAGAGGCTCCTTCCACGCTCGGCGTCGTTGGGCGCTATGTGCTTGACTCGGAGATATTCGAATGCTTGCGGGCGACACAGGCGGGAGTGGGTGGAGAAATTCAATTGACGGATGGTATTGAGCGGCTGATGCAACGAAAATCAGTATTCGGTCATAAGTACGAAGGGATGCGATACGATTGTGGTAGCAAGGAAGGAATGTTTCAGGCGGTTATGGATTTTGGAAGAAAATATTACTTTCTGGTATGAGTGAATGGTAATCCCCATATTTAGTGATTGTCGTGGTCAAGTTTTTGTGGACACCGCGATAGGGCGATTCAGGTAGTGGCTTTCTCGTAGTCGGTTGGTGATCGGTATCCGAGCATGGGGT
>NZ_JBEFDG010000014.1:0-13959 GCF_040137905.1 Corticimicrobacter sp. | reverse complement strand
CTGATCCCCACCGACGGTTCGGAACTGGCCGCACAGGCCGCCAACGCCGGCATCACCTTTGCCCGCTCCATCAATGCCGAGGTCGTGGCGCTGCATGTCAGCCAGCCGTTTGCCGCCACCATCGGCTTTGACGGCATGGCTGCTGCCTACGCCATCACGGACGAAGCCTACGAAAAGGCCGCCCAGCAACAGGCCACCAAGTACCTGCAGTCCGTGCTTGACCGTGCCGAAACGGCTGGCGTCAAGGCTCGCCCGGTGGCTGTGTCCAACTTCAACGTGGCCGATGGCATCGTTCAGGCCGCCACCGAAGAAGGGGCCGACCTGATCTTCATCGGCAGCCATGGTCGCAGTGGCCTGTCGCGCCTGCTGCTGGGCAGCGTTGCCGCCAAGGTACTGTCGCTGGCCGACGTGCCGGTGCTGGTCTACCGTGTCAAGGAAGAAAAGTAATCAGTTGCCTCAGGCCGTCTTTCCGGACGGCCCAGGTTCAAGCCGGCCGTTGTGCCGGCTTTTTCTTTCCCGTTTTTCTTCGTGTTCTTCATGACGATATCGACCCAGCAGTCCAGCGAGGCGTTGCCCTGGCAAGGCAATGCATGGTTGGCGCACAAGTTTCCCCACAGTGACAAGACTGTCAAGATTCGCAGGATATTGCTGCTGACGGGGGTGTCCTGCATTCTGCTTGGCACCTTTTGGGCCTCTTGCTATACCTACTTTGCACGGCCTGACCTGGCGGCCATTTATGTCGTGCTGACACTGATCGGGATCAGTGCCATCATTTGCAGCCGAAGGTACAGGTATCGTGTCCTGGTAGGAATCGCACATGCCATCCTGTTGATGATCGTGCTCATTTCTGCCATTGACGTGCCGTTGAATGGTGTTTCACGCTCTGCCTACGTGTATTTCCTGCCGTTGGCTGCCGGTGCGATCTTTGTGTTTGGGCAGGGCAATTTCTACATGGGTACGTTGTTTCCGATACTGTGCCTGGGATTGTTCGTGATGTTCGGAGTCGGGGCGGCAGGTTTTACCGAGTCGGACTTTGCACCACCCGAGGCGGTGCGTTTCCTGGGTGCCATCGCCAATTTTGCGATTGCGTCGTCGTTGATGGCATGCGTACTTGTCATCTATCGCAATGACATGAATGCCAGAATTTCACTGGCGCGAGAGCTGGTGCATGCGATCACGGACCGTCAATTGCTGGTGCTCTACCAGCCGCAGGTCGGCATGGATGGCAAGCCCACGGGGGCGGAAGCGCTGGTTCGCTGGCAACACCCGTCACGAGGGTTGCTGTCTCCGGATCAATTCATTCCTCTGGCCGAAGAGAGCTTGCTGATTCGCGAGCTGGGGCTGGAGGTCTTGAAGCAGGCTTGTGAGTTGTTGAGCAAGTGGGCTGCTGATCCTGTGCTGGCCACCAAGATCGTGGCTGTCAACGTCAGCCCCGTCCAGCTTCAGGATGTCGGCTTCGTGTCTTCCGTGCGCCAGGTGCTGGCCTCGACAGGTGCCAATCCGGCACGGCTTGAGCTGGAACTTACGGAATCCGCGCTTTGCGTGGATGTCGATCAGGTCAGGGAAAAAATGCAGGCGCTGCAGGCAAATGGGGTTCGCTGGGCGCTGGATGATTTTGGCACCGGGTTTTCGTCATTGGCCGTACTGCAATCATTGCCGGTACAAAAGCTGAAGATTGACAAACAGTTTGTCGAAAGTGCGGCAGAAAGCGAGTCAGCCAAGCTCTTGCTGGCAAAAATCATTGAAATTGCCGATGTCATGGGTATGACGGCAATTGCTGAAGGCATCGAAACACGCCAGCAGCGTGACATGCTGGCGCAATTCGGTTGTCGGGAATTCCAGGGCTTTCTCTATGGGCGGCCACAGCCGGTGGCCGCCCTCGAGTCGATGATGCGCGCTGCTGCCAGATAGCCCTGCGGGTTGTGATCGGCTTTTCCGGCGTGCAGGGGGCGTGCCGCTACTGGAACAGGATCACCGTTTTCTGCAGTGTGATCCAGATGCCCCACAGCAACGGGATACCCACGCAGGCCCAGGCAAACAGCACCAGGATGAAGGGCGTGCGGAATGTCGAGCGGCCACTGCCCTGGACTTCGGCCTGGGCGGCACGTTCGCTGGCCAGGGCCTTTTCCTTGGCCAGTTCTTCGTCGGTCATGAAGTACTTGGCGTTGATCGGGCGGATCAGCAGATTGCAGATGAAGCCCAGCACCAGCATACCGGCCAGGATGTACATGGTGATGTCATAGACCTGTGCGCGCGGCACACCGATGGATACCTGGTATTCGCGGATATAGTTGACCAGTACCGGCCCGAGGATGCCGGCGGCTGACCAGGCAGTCAGCAGGCGTCCGTGGATGGCACCGACCATCTGCGTGCCGAACAGATCGGCCAGGTAGGCCGGAACCGTGGCGAAGCCGCCGCCGTACATCGACAGGATCACGCAGAAGGCTGCCACGAACAGGGCCAGGTAGCCCAGGTGGCCAGTCCAAGGGATCATCGCGTACAGCAGGAAACCGAGCACGAAAAAGACCATGTAGGTCCGCTTGCGGCCCAGCCGGTCGGACAGGCTGGCCCAGAAGAAACGCCCGCCGATATTGAACAGGCTGAGCAGGCCCGTAAAGCCGGCGGCAATGGCCGCGATCGCGCCGAGCTGCTCGCGGCTCAGGTCGGTGTAGCCCAGCCCGGATTCGCCGATCAGGCGCCCGCCGAACATCTCCTGCAGCAGCGGCGAGGCCATGCCGATAATGCCGATGCCGGCGGTCACGTTCAGGCACAGCACCCACCATACCAGCCAGAACTGCGGAATGCCCCAGACCCGGCTGACATGCACATGGCGTTGTGTGATCATGACATTGTTGGCCTGTGCGGCGGGGGGTGTCCAGCCTTCCGGCTTCCAGCCGCTGGGCGGTACGCGATAGCCCAGCGCACCTGACATCATGAAGACAAAATAGATCGCCGCCATGGTCAGGAAAGTCTGCCAGACGCCGGGTGAGGTCGGCGTCGCAAAGTGGCGCATCAGCAGATCAGCCAGTGGTGCGCCGATCATGGCACCCCCGCCGAAGCCCATGATGGCCATGCCGGTCGCCATGCCGCGTCGATCCGGAAACCACTTGATCAGGGTACTGACCGGCGAGATGTAGCCCAGCCCGAGGCCGATGCCGCCGATGACGCCAGAACCCAGCCACAGCATCCAGAGCTGGTGCAGATATACCCCGGCCGCCGAGATGACCAGGCCGCCACACCAGCACAGCGCCGAGACGATGCCGGCCTTGCGTGGGCCGGCGCGCTCAAGCCAGCCGCCCCAGAGCGCTGCCGAGCAGCCGAGCAGCACGAAGAACAGGGTGTACATCCAGCCCATGGTCGAGACTTTCCAGTCGCACTGGGTGGTGAACAGTTCTGCCATCAGGCTCATGTCGGCCGGACAGGCCAGTGGCGCACTGCCGCCGACTGCCTGCGAGAGCGGCAGCCAGAACACCGAAAAGCCATAGGCCATGCCGATGCACAGATGGATAGCCAGTGCCGCAGGCGGCACCAGCCAGCGGTTGAAGCCGGGACCTGCGATGGTGCGGGCTTTCTCCAGGAAGCCGGGGGCGGAAGATTCCGCCGTGGCAACAGCAGCGTAGTTCATGATGTCTCCCCTTGGAAATCTCCGCGATTGCGGAGGTTCCCGTGTTGCTTTCTTTATTTATTGAGCGGGTTGTAGGTACAGCGTGTCGTACTGAAGTGCAGGTTGAGAAAAGGGTGATCCATTTGGGGCTGGCTTCTGTTGGCAGCCCGGTGAGCGAAGTGGTGGTTTTCAGGCAGGTGCTGGTTCGAGCCGACTTCGATGTGCCTGCAGGGCCTCGCGCACGATGTCGTGCAGCGCCAGGCCGCTGTTGCTGACGCCCTGCGGATGGGCGTCGAGAAAGGCCAGGATCTGACGCCGCATGCGGGGTTCCCAGAACTTTTCGATATGGTTGGCGATGCCGTCTATACCGGCCGTGCGGTCTGGCCAGGCCTGGAAAAAATCGCCGATGCGATTGGCCATCCGGATCAGGTTGTCCTGTGTATCTGTCATGTCTCCTCCTGTACTGCGCAACTAGCGACTAGATGAAAAGCGCCCGGCATGGGCGTACAGCGTGCAGCGATCTCCCCGTATGAAGCCGGCCAATGCCACGTTGAGGCGGGTGGCCAGGTCGGCGGCCAGCGCTGTGGGGGCGGAAATGGCCGCCAGCACGTCGATCCCGGCAGCAGCCGATTTCTGCACCATTTCGAAACTGGCCCGGCTCGATACCAGCGCCATGCCATCACGAACGGGCAGGTCTTGGCGGCGTGCCAGTGCACCGATCAGTTTGTCGAGCGCGTTGTGGCGCCCGACATCCTCGCGCACCAGGTGCAGCGTGCCATCGCGCCCAGCCCAGCCAGCTGCGTGGGTGGCACCGGTGTCGTCGTGCAGGTACTGTTGCGCACGCATGGCCTGCTGGGCGCTGAACAGTGCGGCCAGGGTAACCGGCCTGCCGGCCTGGACCGGCGGCAGTGGACGCACCACCTCGGGCAGGGAGTCCACGCCACACAGGCCGCAGCCGGTTCGTCCGGTCAGCGCCCGGCGCCGTTCTTTGAGCCGATGCTCACAGGCACTCGCGATCTCGATGGAAACCACGATGCCCAGGCCGCATGGGTCAGGGGCCACTTCCACGCCACGGATATCCTGCGCCTGGCCGATGATGCCCTCGGACAATGAAAAACCGTAGGCAAAATCCTCCAGGTCGGCCGGCGTGGCCAGCATGGTGGCATGGCTGATGCCGTTGTATTCGAGCGCGACGGCCACTTCGGTAGCCAGGGCGTCGGTGTCCTCATGCAGCCCATCCAGACCGGCACGCACCACCTGACGGTGTTCGGCGCAAGGCGGCAGAAGATCGGTATCGGAAGCGGCGGCGTGTGCGGTCATGGCGTGGTCTCTATTTGCCGGTCAGGGCCGTGTCGCTCTCCCTTTCGCGTTCGCGCAGCAGCTTTTCCTGGATGTCGGTGAAGCGGCTCCAGTTGCGCTGCCAGTCGGATGGCTGCGAGACGCGGGTGACCTGTACGGCGGTGACCTTGTATTCGGGGCAGTTGGTGGCCCAGTCGGAACTGTCCGTGGTCACGACGTTGGCACCGGACTCCGGAAAGTGGAAGGTGGTGTATACCACACCCGGCTGTACCCGGTCGGTGATCACTGCACGCAGTACTGTTTCGCCCGAGCGGCTTTGCACCCCGACCCAGTCGCCATGGGCGACGCCGCGATCCTCGGCATCCTGCGGATGGATCTCGAGGACATCCTCGCTGTGCCAGGCCACATTGGGTGTGCGTCGCGTCTGGGCTCCGACGTTGTATTGCGACAGGATGCGGCCGGTGGTGAGCAGCAGTGGGAACTTGCGGGTGCTGCGTTCGTCGCTGGGTACGTACTGGGTAATCATGAACCGCCCCTTGCCAATCACGAATTGGTCGATGTGCATGATGGGAGTCCCTTCCGGGGCGTCGTCGTTGCAGGGCCATTGCAGGCTGCCCATGCGTTCGAGCTTGTCGTAGCTGACACCCGAGAAGGTTGGTGTCAGGCGGGCGATTTCATCCATGATCTGGCTGGGATGATCGTAGTGCATGGGATAGCCCAGCGCCTGCGACAGTTCCATGGTGATTTCCCAGTCGGCCTTGCCGTTGCGCGGTTCCATGACCTTGCGCACACGCGAGATGCGCCGCTCGGCATTGGTGAAAGTACCGTCCTTCTCCAGGAATGAGGAACCGGGCAGGAAGACATGGGCATACTTGGCCGTTTCGTTCAGGAACAGGTCCTGCACCACGATGCATTCCATCGCTGCCAGTGCGGCTGCGACGTGCTGCGTGTTGGGGTCGGACTGGACGATATCCTCGCCCTGGCAGTACAGCCCCATGAAACTGCCTTCGAGCGCAGCCTCGAACATGTTGGGGATGCGCAGGCCTGGTTCGGGCTGCAGCGTGACGCCCCAGGCCTGTTCGAACTGGCTGCGCACGACCGGGTCGGAAATGTGCCGGTAGCCGGGCAGTTCGTGCGGGAACGAGCCCATGTCGCACGACCCCTGCACGTTGTTCTGGCCGCGCAGCGGATTCACGCCTACGCCTTCCCGGCCGATGTTGCCGGTTGCCATGGCCAGGTTGGCGATGGCCATCACGGTAGTCGAGCCCTGGCTGTGCTCGGTTACGCCCAGACCGTAGTACACCGCGCCATTGCCGCCTGTGGCGTAGAGGCGGGCAGCGCCGCGCACCAGTTCGGCTGGCACGCCGGTGGTCTCGGCAGTGTGCTCGGGCGAGTTCTCGGGACGGGCCACGAATTCGCGCCATTGCTCGAAGCTGGCGGAGTCGCAGCGTTCTGCCACGAACGGCTCGGCGACCAGTTGCTCGGTCACGATGACGTGGGCCAGTGCCGTCAGCAGGGCCGTATTGGTGCCTGGGCGCACCTGCAGGTGAAAATCGGCCTTGATGTGCGGCGAGTTGACCAGTTCGATGCGACGCGGATCGATCACGATCAGGCGCGCACCCTGGCGCAGACGGCGCTTCAGGCGCGAGGCAAAGACCGGGTGGCCACTGCTGGGGTTGGCCCCCATGACGATGACCACATCGGAGAACATTACCGAATCAAAGGTCTGCGTACCGGCCGATTCGCCCAGTGTCTGCTTGAGGCCGTAGCCGGTGGGGGAATGGCAGACCCGGGCGCAGGTATCGACATTGTTGGTATTGAAGGCGGCGCGGATCAGTTTTTGCACCAGCCAGGTTTCCTCGTTGGTGCAGCGCGACGAGGTAATGCCGCCCACGGCATCACGGCCATATTTCTGCTGGATGCGGCGGAATTCGGAGGCGGCGTATTGCAGTGCCTCGCCCCATGAGACTTCCTGCCACGGATCGGTGATCCGCTGGCGGATCATGGGCGTCAGCACGCGGTCCTTGTGCGTGGTGTAGCCCCAGGCGAAACGCCCCTTGACGCAGGCGTGGCCACGGTTGGCCTGGCCGTCTTTCCACGGCGTCATGCGCACGACCGTCTGGCCCTTCATCTCGGCCTTGAAGCCGCAGCCCACGCCGCAGTAGGCGCAGGTGGTGACGATGGCGTGTTCGGCCTGGCCCAGCTCGATGACCGATTTTTCCTGCAGGGTCGCGGTCGGGCAGGCCTGCACGCAGGCACCGCAGGATACGCATTCGCTGTCGATGAAATCCTCACCCTGGCCGGCCGTGACCCGCGAGGCGAAGCCTTTGGCCCCGATGGTCAGTGCAAAGGTGCCCTGGGTTTCCTCGCAGGCGCGCACGCAGCGGTTGCAGACGATGCATTTGGCCGGGTCGTAGGTGAAGTAGGGATTGGTCGTATCCTTGGTGTCGTCGAGGTGGTTCGCGCCCTTGTAGCCGTAGCGGACTTCGCGCAGGCCGACGACGCCGGCCATGTCCTGCAGCTCGCAGTCACCGTTGGCCGGGCAGGTCAGGCAGTCGAGCGGGTGATCGGAGATATACAGCTCCATCACGTTGCGCCGCATGTCATGCAGTTTCGGGGTTTCCGTGTGCACGACCATGCCGGCCTCGACCGGGGTGGTACAGGACGCCGGATAGCCGCGTCGCCCTTCGATCTGCACCAGGCACAGGCGGCATGAGCCGAATGCTTCCAGGCTGTCTGTGGCGCACAGCTTGGGAATGTTGATGCCGTGTTCGGCAGCGGCCCGCATGACCGAGGTCCCTTCGGGGACGGTGACTTCATAGCCATCGATGGTCAGGGTGACCATGGCGGTGGCGGCGCGGGCGGGTGTGCCGTAGTCGCGTTCGCGTTTCAGGACAGTTTCCAGCATGGCAGTCTCCTGGACTCAGGCCGCACAGGCGGCGCGGGAGGGTTCGAGGCCGAAGTCCTCGGGGAAGTGCTCGAGTGCGGACATCACGGGGAAGGGTGTCATGCCCCCCAGTGCGCACAGCGAGCCGCCGATCATGGTGTCGCAGAGATCGCGCAGCAGGTGGACCTGTGCCTCGCGCTGCGGGCCGCCTGCGGCAATTTTCTCGATGACCTCCATGCCACGTGTCGAACCGATGCGGCAGGGTGTGCACTTGCCACAGGATTCGACGGCACAGAATTCCATCGCGTAGTGCGCCATGCGGGCCATGTCCACGGTATCGTCAAAGGCCACGATGCCGCCGTGGCCGATCATGGCTGAAATCTTCTGGTAGGCCTCGTAGTCCAGAGGAACATCCCATTGCGATTCGGGCAGGTAGGCACCCAGCGGGCCGCCAACCTGGACGGCACGCAGCGGACGCCCTGAGGCACTGCCCCCGCCGAAGTCTTCCAGCAGTTCGCGCAGGGTCAGGCCGAAGGCTTTTTCCACCAGCCCACCGCAGCGGATATTGCCAGCCAACTGGAACGGCAGCGTCCCGTGCGAACGGCCCACGCCGAAGTCGCGATACCAGGCTGCGCCGCGTGCCAGGATGGCGGGTACGGTCGCCAGCGAAATGACGTTGTTGACGACCGTGGGTTTGCCGAACAGCCCCTGGATGGCGGGCAGGGGCGGCTTGGGACGGATGACGCCGCGCTTGCCTTCCAGGCTTTCGAGCAGTGAGGTTTCCTCGCCACAGATATAGGCACCGGCACCACTGCGCACTTCCAGGTCGAAATGCCGGTTACTGCCCTGGATGTCGGCACCGAGCCAGCCAGCGGCCTGGGCGCGGGCAATGGCGTGTTTCAGGATGGCAATCGCATGCGGATACTCGGAGCGTACGTAGATATAGCCCTGGGTGGCACCTACGGCCAGGGCTGCAATCGCCATGCCTTCGATCAGGGCACAGGGGTCACCCTCCATCAACATGCGATCGGAGAAGGTGCCGGAGTCGCCTTCGTCGGCGTTGCAGACGATGTATTTCCGGTCGGCCGGACTGGTCAGCACTGTCTTCCACTTGATCCCGGTCGGAAAGGCCGCACCGCCACGGCCACGCAGGCCGGAAGCAGTCACGCACTCAACGATATCCTCGGCGCGCATTTCGAGCGCATTGCGCAGTCCCAGCCAGCCGCCGTGGGCGGCGTAGTCGTCGAGATCGAGTGGATCAATGATGCCGACACGGGCAAAGGTCAGGCGCTCCTGGCGACGCAGATAGGGAATGTCGTCGGTCGGGCCGTGGCACAGGGCATGGGCACCGCCTTCCAGCCAGCCAGCCTCGAACAGGCCGGGTACATCCTCAGGCACAACCGGGCCATAGGCAATACGCCCGGCGGCTGTGTCGATCTCGACCATGGGCTCCAGCCAGAGCAGGCCGCGCGAGCCGTTGCGAATGATGCGCACAGGCTGGTTGCGATGCCGGGCCTCGGCGTCGATGCGATGTGCCACAGCGTCGGCACCGGCGGCCACGGCAGCGGCATCGCGTGGCACATAGATACGGATGGCGTTGCCAATATCGTGCTGTGCCGATGTGTCTGGGTGGTTGCAGGAGGAAAAATCCGGAGTGGAACGAGTTGGTTTCATCGGATTTCCTCCGAGGCGAGTGTGGCATCTGCAGCCAGCAGGGCATCCAGTCGCGCGGGTGTGACGTGGGCATGCGGCTGTCCGTCGAGCATCACGGCGGGTCCCTGGGCACACAGACCGAGGCAATACACGGGATCGGCGGTGACGCTGCCATCGGCTGACGCCTGCCCCAGCCCGCAGCCGAGTGTGCGTTGCGCATGGTCGATCAAGGCCTGGGCACCACGCGCCTGGCAGGCTTCGGCGCGGCAGATTTCCAGGTGGCGACCCTGCACGGGCTGCAGCCGGAAGTGCGGATAGAAGGTGATGACGCCGTAGACCTCGGCGCGTGAGCGCTGCAGGGCGGCGGCAATCAGGGCAATGCTGTCTTCCGGAATGTGCCCCAGTTCATCCTGGATGGCGTGCAGCATCGGCAGCAGGGCACCGGGGCGATCCTGATGCGTCTGGATAATGCGTGCTGCTGCGGCCGCCGCCGGGCTACAGGATTGGGCGGCAATGTCGAGGGCCAGCTTGCCCCCGCGTGCGCCCCCGGTGGAGGCGAGATCGATCTTTGCTTCGTGGCTCATGCGCATCTCCTTGTGCCTGTCCATCCTGATAAAGGTGGCAGGCATGCGGTCCATCTGCTGGTCGGGCGTGTTGCCTGACGGTTTGTCTTGTCTCTATATTTATGTTTTGTATTGCATATATATCGCGTATGAAGCGATAATTTGCCTACTCTACCAACGCTTTTTGCTGCATTCAATAAGAAAATAATGACATATAAGCCATTCCAGATCGGTGTGCGTCCTGATTGGCTCATCAGCGACGAGACGACCCATGATGTTTCGCTGCGCGAAGTGCTGGCGTTGCTGGCTGCCATCGATGCTACCGGCAATATTGCAGGAGCGTGCCGCGAGTGCGGGCTTTCCTACCGTCATGCCTGGGGCATCCTGAGAAAATTCGAGGCACATTTCGGTGTGCCATTGATGATTACCCGGCGCCGCCAGGGCACCCAACTGTCGCCTTTTGCGCAACGCCTGGTGTGGGCCAATCGCCGTATCGAGGCCCGCCTGATGCCCATGCTGGAAAGCATGGCGTCCGAATTGCAGGAAGAACTGGAGCGGTTGCTGTCGCAGAATGCCGAGCATGTGCGCCTGCATGCCAGCCATGGTTTTGCCGTCGAGGCACTGTTGCGTCATATGCAAGGTCGTACCCCTGGGCTTGAGTTGCGCTATCGCACCGCCATCGAGGCGCTGGCCTCGCTGGAGCGGCATGAATGCGATCTGGCGGGCTTCCAGGTGCCGCTGGGAGATTTCCAGGCCCCCATCCTGCGCCGTTATTCCCCCTGGCTCGATGCCGGTGCCTATCGCCTGATCCACCTGGCGGTGCGCAGTACGGGCCTGTTCGTCGAGGCCGGCAATCCCAAGGCCGTGCAGGGCATGGCGGATCTGGCGCGTAGCGATGTGCGTTTCGTCAATCGCCAGATCGGTTCCAGTACCCGCTATCTGGTCGGGTTGATGCTGGAGCGGCTGGGCATCTCGATTGCCCAGGTGCAGGGCTATGAAACCAGCGAATTCACCCACATGGCGATTGCCGCGCACATCGCCAGCGGCATGGCCGATACTGGCATCGGCGTAGAAACCGCTGCGCGTCGGTTCGGACTGGATTTCATCCCGATGGTGCAGGAACGCTACTTTTTCGCGGTGCATTGCGACACGTTGGAGACACCGGCGGTCCAGAGTTTGTTGCAGATCATGCGCAGTGACAATTATCGGGACGAAGTACGTCAGCAGGTGGGCTACGATGCAACCGAAACCGGTATGATCCAGACATTGCAGGAGGCTTTTGGATGAGCAGGGTAGTGATCCCCGTCAAGGATATGCGTGTGCCGAGCCGGCCGTCGTCCGGCCCGGCCGGTTGGTTGCCGGGGGTCGAGGTGGTGCCGGGGGCCGGTGCTGCCGCCGTCTGGCGTGATCTGCGCGGCCGGCCGTTGCGCGACCTGCGCATTTCCGTGACCGACCGCTGCAACTTTCGCTGTACCTATTGCATGCCGCGCGATGTCTTCGGTGTGGACTATCCCTTCATGGCGCATTCGGACATGCTGTCATTCGAGGAGATGGCACGCCTGGCCGCACTGTTTGTGGCGCATGGCGTCGAAAAAATCCGCATCACGGGTGGCGAGCCCCTGATGCGCCGTCATGTGGAAAACCTGATCGCCTTGCTGGCCCCTCTGCGCACGCCTGATGGCCGTCCCGTGGACCTGACGCTGACCACCAACGGCAGCATGCTGGTCAACAAGGCCCAACTGCTCAAGGACGCAGGCCTGCAGCGCATCAGCGTCAGCCTGGATGCGCTCGATGATGCCCGCTTCGCGCAGATGAGCGATGCCGGTACGCCGGTGCGCAAGGTGCTGGATGGCATCGAGGCAGCGGCTCGCGCCGGACTGGACCCGATCAAGATCAATATGGTGGTGCGGCGAGGGCGCAACGATGACCAGATCCTGCCCATGGCCCGTTATTTCCGGGGCAGTGGCCATATCCTGCGTTTCATCGAGTTCATGGATGTGGGGGCCACCAACGGTTGGATCATGGATGAAGTGGTTCCCGGCCAGGAACTGGTGGACATGATCCGCGCCGAACATCCGCTGGAGCCTGTGGCCGCCAACCACTATGGCGAGGTGGCCGAGCGTTGGCGCTATATCGATGGTGCAGGTGAAATCGGCGTGATCACCAGCGTGAGCCATGCCTTTTGCGGTTCCTGTACGCGCATGCGCCTGTCGCCCGAGGGCAAACTGTACCTGTGCCTGTTCGCGGACCAGGGCTTTGACATCCGCGAGCCATTGCGCGCCGGCGTCAGCGATGCCGAATTGGCAGACATGCTGGCAGGGGTATGGGGCGGGCGCCTGGACAATTATTCCGAGCGGCGCGGCCAGGAAGGCATGGCCGAGCGCAAGCGGATTGAGATGAGCTATATCGGCGGCTGAGGTGTCGTCAACAGTGTCCTCCGCTTGTCCTGGACGCGCTGTCGCAGCCCCGAGAGGGGCTTTTTGTTTTGTGGGGCAAGCCTGTTGAAAAAAAACCGGCTCCGACTGATGCTGTCGGTGCCGGCGAACTCTGCTCTGCTGTCTGTATGCTGCTGTGCCTGCAACAGGTTTACTTGATTTCCTCAATGGACTTCACGTCCGACTTGTTGACCTGTACCTCACGACCATCGCGTTCGTAGGTAATGAAATCCTTGTCATCATCGACTTCGGGCCGGTCCGCCGTGGTCACGGTCTGTCCATCGCGGGTTGTGATCTGCGACGGTGACGAGCAGGCTGCCAATGCCACCAGGGCCAGGGCTGCGGTGCCGATGCGTCCAGCGTACGTGAGTTTCATGGTTGCTCCTCGTTCGGTTGAGACATGTCTACCTTAGCAAGCGGGAGCGGACAGGGGATGAAGGGATGTAACGGGAGATGCGGAATCGTTTGGGAGGAGCACTCAGGAAGAGTCGTGTTACAAATTTGAGGCGCGATTTTTTGCCGTCAGGCTGCTACGTCATTGGCCCGTATCTTCAACCCATCGTCCACAATCCAGCAGCAGCGTACCGGGTGTCGGCCGGATGGCCTCTCCGGCCAGTTCCAGTTCCGTCCAGATGGAACGGTCCTCGCTTTCATGGTCTTCCAGAATCCGGTACTCGGAAGAGGGTGTTCGGGTACGCGTCTCCGGTAGTACCGTAATGCGGGCCTTGGCATGGATGCCATGCTGTTCGCAGAACTGCAGGCAGGCGATGGCATCGTCCAGATCCAGCTTGGCGGCTAGGCCGGATGGGTTGCCCGATTTCAGTGCATGTATGGTGGCCTGGCGCTGTTGTTGCAGCAAAGCCAATACAAGTCCAAAGCGGTCTGTGGCGTTGGGCATATCAGGAAGTCTGGGTGTGGGCGTTTACAGGTGGCGGTGGTGCCATTGCATCGGCGTGTCGGTCAGTTCACTGACCAGGGTGGTCAGTGCCGGGAGCCAGTCTGGGGAAACCGATCCCAGTCGTATCAGGCGATAGCCCAGGCCGAATGAGTATTGCCAGTCGAGATCGAGAATTCTGTATTCCTGCTGGCTTTCAGGGCTGTGCCACAACATGCCGGGATCTTCCCATGCAGCCCCGATCAGTTCTATGTGGCTCTCGTAAGACCCATAATCCTGGATGGGAGCGTCGTGGCCTGGCAAGCGGGGTTCGGCCAGATTTTCACCGACAGGAATAAAGGGCTGGCGCTGGTATTCAAGCAATTCCAGCGTAGGGGTAAGACGGTCAGGCCTGTAATCGCGTGGCGCACTGACTGCTTCTGCCGCAGCCAGATGGGCCTCGGTGGCCGAGCCCAGATGGTAGATAGGACTGGCGTGGTCCGCACCGTGTGGCATGTAGTCACCGGGTTGCAGGTCGATGCCGTGTGGACGCAAGACGTCGGCCAGCAGTTCGCCGGTCGGTTGCGCAGGGAGTACCATCCCGGCGGGCAGCATGTTGGCTGCCTGCATCCGTTGCAGTAGAT
>NZ_JBEFDG010000013.1:0-28251 GCF_040137905.1 Corticimicrobacter sp. | reverse complement strand
GTGCTATTTTCTCTGCGGCGTTCATGCCGGCGGCAGGTTCGTCCAGCGCCAGCAGGCGAGGTTCGGTGGCCAGTGCCCGTGCGATTTCCAGCCTGCGCTGGTGTCCGTATGACAGCGTATCGGCCCGCTGTTCGGCACAGGAAGTCAGGCCGACATAGTCGAGCAGGCTGTATGCCTTCGTCCGTGTCTCATCTTCTTCGCGTCGGGCGGCAGGAGGCCGGATCAGAGCGCTCCAGAGACCGCTGTGGGTACGGGCGTGACGCGCCACCATGACATTTTCCAGTGCGGTCATGGCATTGAACAGTTTGATATTCTGAAATGTACGTGCGATGCCGGCGCGCGCAACGTGATCTACGGCAGCAGGTCGATAGGGGCGTCCATCCAGCAGGAAACTGCCCTGGTCTGCCTGATATTGCCCTGTCATGACATTGAACAGGGTGGTCTTGCCAGCCCCGTTGGGGCCGATAAGTCCATGGATCTGGCCGGCTTCGACGCGCAAGGATGTATTTTCCAGTGCGGTGACACCACCAAAGCGCTTATAGACACCCTGTACATCCAGCAGTGGTTTCATGTTGTACTCCGCTGCGGTGTGGGCCAGAGCCCGCCAGGTCGGTACAGCATGACGAGCATCAGGGCCAGGCCAAAAAACAGTTGGCGAATGACCTCGGGATCGACCCATATCTGGCCCAGCAATTGCTCCTGAAGCGGCCCGACGCTGCTGCGCAGGATTTCTGGCAGGGCCGAAATCAATACGCAACCCAGAATGACGCCAGAGATGTGTCCCATGCCGCCGAGCACGACCATGGCCAGTACGCTGATGGATTCGTTGAACGTAAAGGACTCGGGTGAAATGAAGCCCTGGAACGATGCGAACAGGACGCCACCCGTACCGCCGAATACGGCTCCGGTTGCAAAGGCCAGCAGTTTCAGGCGGTGAGTACGGATGCCCATCGCGCGCGCAGCGTCTTCGTCTTCCCGGATCGCTTGCCATGCGCGCCCGATGCGCGAGTCCTGGATTCTGTAGCACGCCATGACAATCAGCAGGGTGACGAAGGCGAACAGGTAATAGTAGAGATAGACCGACGGGATGTTGAGGCCGAACCATGTATGGGTGCGAGACAGGTCGATGCCGAACACTTCGACCGGTGCAATCGCGGCAATGCCTTTTGGTCCATTGGTCAGGTTGACCGGGCGGTCCAGGTTGCGCATCAGGATGCGTATGATTTCACCGAAACCCAAGGTCACGATGGCCAGGTAATCTCCCCGTAGTCTCAGTGTCGGGGCTCCCAGGATGATGCCACACAGGGCGGCCAGGATGGCTGCGCATCCCAGGGTCAGCCAGAGCGGTGAGGCCAGGCCGTCTGGAAACAGGGCGGCAATGGCCGGAATGGCTGTTGTCAGGTGCGGTGAGGTCAGCAGTGCGGCAACATAGGCACCGACGGCATAGAAGGCGATGAAGCCCAGATCCAGCAAGCCGGCATAGCCGACGATAATGTTCAGGCCCAGGGCCAGCATCATGTACAGCAAGGCGAAATCCAGTGTACGGACCCAGTAATTGCCTCCCGCAGCACCCACCAGCCAGGGGGCGGCCAGAATGGCGAGTGCGAACAGGCCCAGACCTGCGGCAGGATGAGTCAGAGCGGGGAAGTGTGAACGCATGTTCATGCCCGTGTCGCCAGACGTTCGCCCAGCAGTCCTGATGGACGGAAAACCAGCACGAGAATCAGCAGGATGAATGCGAAGACATCCTGGTAGCTGCTGCCGAATAGACCGCCACTCCATTCGCCCAGGTAACCGGTGCCAAATGCTTCGAGCAGTCCCAGCAGAATGCCGCCCAGCATGGCACCGGGCAGGTTGCCGATGCCACCTAGCACGGCGGCAGTGAAGGCTTTTATGCCCGGCAGGAAACCCATGTGGAAATGGGCGTGTCCGTAGTTGCTGGCCATCATTACGCCCGCCAGTGCCGCCAATGCGCCACCGATGGCAAAGGTCAGGCGTATGGTGCGATCCGGACTCATCCCCATCAGGCTGGCATGCGCGTGATTTTCCGATACGGCTCGCATGGCCAGACCCAATTGGGTCCGGTTGACCAGGATCAGCAGTCCAACCATCAGGATGAATGCGATGGCGATGGTGACCAGTGCCGTGGTGCTGGTAATGGCACCGCCTCCATGTCCGTCCGTTGTCAGGAAGATCGGATCCATCGACAGGAGATTGGGAAAGACTTGTGGATTGCGGCTCCAGATCACCATGGCAAGCGTCTGGAGTACGACTGATACGCCTATGCCGCTGATCAGTGGTGCCAGCCTGGGGGCCTGGCGCAGCCTGCGATAGGCGATGCGCTCGATCAGCATCCCAAGCAAGCCGCAGGCCACCATGGACACCAGAGTGGACAGCAACAGGGTCACTGCTGGATGCAGTGCCGGAAACAATACCTGCAGTAGCCTGATGACGGAGAAAGCGCTGAGGGCACCTACCATCAGCAGGTCGCCGTGTGCGAAGTTGATAATGCGCAAAATGCCATACACCATCGTGTAGCCCAAGGCGATGAGGGCATAGAGGTGTCCGAGCAGCAGGCCATTTAGAAGTTGTTGCAGCAGCGTGTCCATCATGTTGCGCAGTATCGATGCGACTGGCGAGACATAAGAGGTTGCATGCTATTGTTCTGTGAAAAAATATTCAAATATATAAATATGATTTATTTATTCCATTGAAATTATTGGATTTTTATGTCGTTATTTAAGTAAAATAATTTGATATATGAATTTTTTGATTTTTACTGATCTGATGGGCCTGTGATGAATGAACGAATGATGAATCCGGATATCGATCCGCCTTTGCGGGCCTTGCGCACTTTCGAGGCTTTCGCTCGCCATGGGGGTGTGGTCGGGGCCGCGCGCGAGTTGAACGTATCGGCATCGGCTGTCAGCCATCAGTTGCGCTTGCTGGAGGAGTTCCTTGAGTTGCCCTTGACGTCACGTCATGGTCGCAATCTCGTGCTGACGGAACAGGGACGTGATTACTACCGCTCCATCCGCTCGGCATTTGCGGTGTTGCGCAGTGCCACCGGTCAGCTACGTGAAAAATCGGTAGCACGACAGATTACGATCAGCCTTATTCCTTTGTTCGGCATGGAGTTTTTCCTGCCCAGACTGCAGGAATTCGTGCGGGAGCAGCCGGGGCTCGATATCAATGTGATGTATGCCAACCATCGCAGCTACCCCAGTGATGCTGCGGATATCTCGATCCGCTTCGGTACTGGGCAATGGTCTGGCTATCGTTGTGAAAAGCTGCTGTCGGGAGCCATGGCCCCCTATTGCAGCCATGCGTTTCTGGCAGCGCATGGCCGACTGGAGTCTCCGGATCAATTGGCAGATGCGTCGCTATTGCACGATGAAGAGCGCAGTTCCTGGATGCAGTGGTTTGAGCTTGCCCAGGTCCGCCGGCATCATCGCAGCCAGGGACTATTGCTGGAAGATGGGCTGCTGACGCTGTCTGCCACGCTGGCGGGTATGGGGTGTGCATTATTGCGCTCATCGCTGGTTGAGCACCATGTGCGCAGTGGAGAACTGATCCGGTTATCGGAAATATTGCTTGATGACGGACGTGATTATTATCTGTGCAGCAGGCTTGGGACAGAGTTGTCAGCAGAAAGTCTGAATTTATACGCCTGGATCAAACGGATTTGTTCGGCCATGTAGGGATAGTGGCGCACTCATGCGGTGCAGGCGGAAACAAAACGTGGGAAGAGTTGTTGCAGCGAGTTGATTTTTAATTACACTTGACACCGCTGTGTTTCACGGATAACTTGTGTTGCATTGCAGCAATCATTTCCATGGTATTTGCCCGCTGGCGTGTGTTGGCCGTCGCGATGGGCAGGATTGATGCCCCGGATAGTGGTATTGGCAGGATGAAGTTGAAGTATCGGCAACGGTTTGGCAGTTGCCTGCAGAAAACGAATCACCAATCACGCCGGGATATCTCCCGGATCACGTATAACGGGAGCGAGGCGACACCATGGCGCAGAATCCTTTCTTTTCCGCATTTTCAGAGCAGGGTAAGCAGCCCTGGCAACCTTTTGCCGCTGCGGCTGCATTCAGGCCCGATGCTGCATCGGCCTATGCCATTGATGCTTGGCAGCGCAGTGTGCTGTTTGCCGATGTGCTGCGTGAGCGCGGCAATCAATATCAGGACATGATGTCGCGACCGATTGCGACGGTGCTGTCGTTCGATCATGAAGTCCTCCTGAGCGGGCAATCGCTGCCCAGACCGATCAACTTCTTCCTGGCGCGTGTGCTGCCCAAGGCTGGCCAGGCCGTGGACCCCACAAAACGACCGCTGGTGGTCGTCGATCCGCGTGCCGGGCAGGGACCGGGCATCGGCGGCTTCAATACCATCAGCGAGATCGGCGATGCGCTCGAACAGGGGCATCCGGTCTACTTCATCGGCTTTTCCGCCGATCCCGTGCCGGGGCAGACCTTTCTGGATATTGTCGAAGGCCAGGTCCATTTCCTGGAGTACATCGTTGAGCAGCATTCCGATGCGCCCAAACCATTCGCGTTCGGCAATTGCCAGGCCGGCTACCAGACATTGCTGGTGGCTGCCTTGCGGCCCGACCTGTTCGGGCCGGTGATCGTCGCGGGGTCGCCCATGTCCTACTGGCAGGGCGTGCATGGCAAGAACCCGATGCGCTATACCGGTGGCCTGCTGGGCGGCAGCTGGCTCACGGCACTGGTGTCCGACCTGGGCGGTGGCGAATTCGACGGCACCTGGCTGATCCTGAACTTCGATCTGCTGAATCCCTCGAACTGGCTCTGGGGCAAGCAGTACAACGTCTACACCAAGGTCGATACGGAAGCACAGCGCTATCTGGGTTTCGAAAAATGGTGGGGGGATTTCATCAAGCTCAATGGTGGCGAGATCCAGTGGCTGGTCGATCAACTGTTCATCGGCGACAAGCTGACCCGCAACCAGTTGCAGGCCAGTGACGGCACCCCCCTGGACCTGCGCAATGTCAGCTCGCCCATCGTGGTGCTGACCTCGGAAGGTGACAACATCAGTCCGCCCCAGCAGACGCTGGGCTGGATTCTCGACCTGTACCAGGATGTCGATGAATTGCGCGCCCATGGCCGCACCATCGTCTATTCGGTCAACCCCAAGGTCGGCCACCTGGCCATCTTCGTGTCGCCCAAGGTAGGCGGCAAGGAGGACGAAGAGTTTGTGCGTCTGATCGATGAGATCGATCTGCTGCCGCCGGGGCTCTATGAGCTGGTTATCGATGAGGCCGATCCTGCCGAAGCAGGCAAGCCCGCATGGCGCAGCCACTTCGAGTTGCGGACCTTCGATGACCTGCGCGCCTACGGACGCAACAGTGCCGAAGATGACCGTGCATTCGATGCCGTGCGCCGCGTCTCGGAGTTGAATCTTTCCCTGTACAACACCTTTGTGCGCCCCTGGGTGCGTGCGGCCGTCACGCCGCAACTGGCGCGCAATTTGTTCGACTACAACCCGTTGCGGCTGAGCTATTCGGTGTTCGCCGACAGCAATCCATTCATGCGCGGCGTGAGCAAGCTGGCCGAACAGGCACGCAACGATCGCCAGCCCGTGGCCGAGGACAACCCTTATCTGCAACTGCAGGAACGACTGTCCGACCAGATCACGACCTATCTCGATGCATGGCGCGATGCGCGCGACCAGGCTGTGGAAAAAGTGTTCTTCTCGGTTTATTCCTCGCCTGTGCTGCAAGGCCTGCTGGGCATGAACGGAGCCGATGGCGAGCCGCACAAGGTGCCAGGACTGACGCCCGAAGAGCGCGAGCATCTGGCCCGCAAGGCGGCCGAACTGGAAGCCGATGTCGGGCAAGGCGCATATCCCGAGGCCCTGCTGCGTGCCGTGCTTTTTGCGCTGTCGGCCGAACGGGTCTTCCAGGATGAGGCGCTGGTCGCCCTCAACGCCGTGCGGCGCGAGGTGGGCAATCCCTCTGCCGAAGACTTCAAGGAGTTGGTGCGTCGGCAGTACTACATCCTGCTGCTCAAGCGCGATGCCGCCCTGGCACCGCTGCCTGAGATGGAGCCCGATCCGGCTCGGCGGCGTGAGTTGCTGGAGACGGTCCGCACCATCGTGGTCGGCAAGGGCACACCGTCGGCAGCCCAGAAGCTGCGCCTGGATCAGTTGGCCCAGTTGCTTGCGACCGAGGCCAAGCCCGCCAAGCCAGCCAGACAAACCGGTACGCCCAAGTCGGCCTCTTAAGACCGAGGTGGTGCACAGGGGGGGCCTTCGGCCCCTCCTGTATCGAAATTGCATACGTCTAAATCGTTGGTTTCTGTGAATGGAGAGACACCGCTATGTCAACCACCGTGCCACCCGCCTCGCCACCCGCTGCCGGCAACCCCGACAGTCATGGGGCTGGCGCTGCAAGCGCCGATTCATCTTCCGCCAATACCTCGAAAAAGACGCTTGATGCCGCCGGCATCACGGCCAAGCTGGCCGAGTTGCAGACGACCGCCAAGGGGCTGAGTGCCGCCGAGGCGACCCAGCGCCTGGCCAAGTACGGGCCCAATGCCCTGCAGGTGCATGAGGAAAGCCGCTGGAAGAAACTCCTGGGCTATTTCTGGGGGCCCATCCCCTGGATGATCGAGCTGGCGGCCCTGATCTCGCTGGCCCGCCAGGACTGGCTGGATTTCTCCGTGATTGCGGCGCTGCTGCTGTATAACGCGGCCGTGGGTTTCTGGCAGGACAACAAGGCGGCCAACGCCCTGGCTGCGCTCAAGCAGGGGCTGGCACTCAAGTCCAAGGTGTTGCGTGACGGCCAGTGGGTGTCAACCGATGCCGCCCAGCTCGTGCCGGGGGATGTGGTGACCGTGGCCGGCGGCGAAATCGTGCCGGCCGATCTGCTGCTGATCGATGGCAAGTATCTGTCGGTCGACCAGGCTGCGCTGACCGGTGAGTCGTTGCCGGTTTCCAAACGGGTGGGCGACAGTGCCTTTTCGGGCAGTATCGCCCGGCAGGGTTCGATGTCGGGCGTAGTGACTTCCACCGGCAACAACACGTTCTTCGGGCGTACGGCCAAGCTGGTGGCCTCTGCCGGCAGCAAGTCGCACGCAGAGCAGGCTGTACTCAAAATTGGCGATTTCCTGATCATCCTGGCGGCGTTGCTGGCGGTGGTGCTGATCGGCACCAATATCTGGCGCGATATGGTGGCCGGCGGTGGCCTGGGCTGGAGCGAAGCAGGCCGGATCGCCCAGTTCGTGCTGGTGCTCCTGATTGCGTCGGTGCCGGTGGCCATGCCGGCCGTGATGTCGGTGACCATGGCGCTCGGGGCGTTGGCGCTGTCGCGGCAGAAGGCCATCGTGTCGCGTCTGTCGGCCATCGAGGAGCTGGCCGGCGTGGATGTGTTGTGCTCGGACAAGACCGGCACGCTGACCCAGAACCTGCTGACCCTGCAGGAGCCCATTCCGTTCAATGGTGCCGACCCGGATGCTCTGGTGGTGGGGGCGGCGCTGGCATCGCAGCGCAACAGCAGCGATGCGATCGACCAGGCCGTGCTCAAGGCGCTGAAAGATCCCAAGGTGCTGGATACGTACAAGAGCCTGGATTTCGTGCCATTCGACCCGGTCAACAAAAAGACCGTAGGCATCGTGGCAGCACCCGACGGCACCAAGCACCAGTTTGCCAAGGGCGCGCCCCAGGTCATTGCCGCCCTGTGCGGGGTGAGCGAGACCAGCACGGGCGATACCGGCGTGTCGCATGACTACTTTGCCAAGGTGGCGGAACTGGCTTCGCATGGTACGCGGGCGCTGGGTGTGGCGCGCTCCGATGATGATGGCAAGACCTGGACGCTGCTGGGCATCCTGGCGCTGCTCGACCCGCCGCGCCCCGACGCCAAGCAGACGATTGCCCAGTCCAAGGAGCTGGGCCTGGAAGTCAAGATGGTGACCGGCGATGATGTGGCCATCGGTTCGGAAATCTCGCGGCAACTGGGGCTGGGTCAGCATCTCATCGAGGCGCAGAAGGTGTTCGGCGACAAGGCCGACCCTGACCATATCAGCATCGACGCCGCGCGGGCCGTGGAGCAGGCAGACGGCTTTGGCCGGGTGTTTCCCGAGCACAAGTTCGAGATCGTCAAGGCACTGCAGGAGCGCGGCCATATCGTGGCCATGACGGGTGACGGGGTCAACGATGCCCCGGCCCTGAAACAGGCGGACTGCGGCGTGGCCGTGAGCGGGGCGACGGATGCGGCCCGCTCGGCAGCGGCACTGGTGCTGACGGCGCCAGGGCTGTCGACCATCGTGAATGCGATTACCGAGGCGCGGGCGATCTTCAACCGGATCACCAGCTATGTCTACTATCGCATCGCAATGACCATCGACATCATGTTTGTCGTGGTGCTGTCTTACCTGGTCTTTGGCTTCCAGCCGCTGACCCCCATCATGATCGTGGTGCTGGCCCTGCTGGACGACATCCCCATCATGACCATTGCCTACGACAACGTGAAGATCGCACCCAAGCCGGTACGCTGGAACATGCATCGCATCATCGTGTTCTCGTCGGGTATGGGTATCCTGGCGCTGCTGCAGAGTTTTGGCCTGGTGTTGCTGGCCATGGGCTGGCTGCACAGCCCTGAGTGGATGGCCTATTTCCCGATCGACCTGCCGCACATCCAGACCATGCTGTTCCTGCAACTGGCGGCTGGTGGGCACATGCTGCTCTTCGTCGTGCGGGCTCCCGGTTCCATCTTCAGCCGGCCGTTCCCCAACCGCACGCTGTTCCTGGCGATTGTCGGCACGCAGATCGTGGCTATCCTGATGTGCCTGTTCGGCATCCTGGTGCCTGCCCTGCCGTGGCAACTGATTGCGCTGGTGTGGGCTTACGTGCTCGTTGCGACCCTGATCACCGACTGGCTCAAGCAAGGTTTCCAGGCAGTATTGGAAAAGCGCGAGCAACGCAGCCTGCAACTGAGTCAGCCGATTGCCGCCACGGTGGCCCCGGTAGCACCGGTGGCCGTGGCCAAGTGATGCCGGTCTGCTGACGTTGTCTGAGGGAGTCCTCCGTGGCTCCCTCCGAATACCCTTTGTCTTTACATGCATTGCGCCGCCTGTCCCGTTTATTCGGGGCAGGGCCGGCGTGCGCCCAACGGAATGACCATCAGGAGCGATGTGCCATGCAAAATGTAGAAAGTCGAGCATTCGAGACACTCAAACCGGGGGAAAGCGCCTCATGGGAGCGCACGCTGCAACTGCGTGACCTGATTGCCTGGCGCAGCGCGTTCGGCGATACCGCCGTGGCTGCAGGCGACATACCTGCCGAGGCGGCAGCCGGTGTGCTGTCGTCCAGTTTTGCAGCCCTGGTCGGGGCACGGTTGCCCGGGCCGGGCAGCCATATCCTCAGCCTGGCAGTGCAGCCGACCGGCGTGTTGCCGCTGGATCAGCCCATTCAACTGACGCTGACCGTGCGCGAGCAGAAGCCGGCGTCGCGCAGTCTCATCCTGGATGCCAAGGCGACCGGCCCCGGTGGCGAGGTATTGGCACATGGCGCGGTGGAAGCCGTGCCGCCGGCCACGCCGACCCAGGCCCGGCTGGCCGAGCATCGGCTGGAGTGGCTGCTGGAGCAGGCGCGGACATTGCCGCCCATGCGGACAGGCATCGTCCATCCGCTGAGCAAGGATGCCCTGGCGGGTGCCGTCGAGGCGGCCCGCGCTGGCCTGATCGAGCCGGTGCTTTATGGCCCGAAGGCAGCCTTGCAGGCATTGGCCCAGCAAAGCGGGCTGGATATTTCTTCTTATGAATTGGTTGATACGCGCAGCGAGGCCGACTCTGCCGGGCAGGCGGCGCACGCTGCAGGGGCCGGCAAATTGCAGGCCCTGATGAAAGGCAGCCTGCATACGGATGTGCTGCTGCATGCCGTCATGGAGGCCGATGCCGGCTTGCGTACCGGGCAGCTTCTGAGCCACGTGGCACTGATCTCTTCGCCGGCCTATGGGCGGCGTTTTGCCGTGACCGATGTGGCGCTCAATATCGCGCCTACGCTGGATCAGAAGCGCGACATTGCCCAGAACGCCATTGGCCTTTTGCATGCGCTGGGTGTGTCCGAACCCAAGGTGGCCGTGATCGCCGCCGTGGAAGTCGTGAACTCCCGCATGCAGGCCACGCTCGATGGCGCGGTGCTGGCCAAGATGGCAGATCGTCGGCAGATCGTGGGTGGGATCGTCGATGGTCCCCTGGATCTGGATGCTGCCGTGGATGCCGGTGCCGCCCAGATCAAGAAAATTGTCTCCCCGGTAGCTGGCCAGGCTGACATCCTGCTGGTGCCGAATATCGAGACCGGCAATGCCGTCTACAAAACACTGGGCTTCACGGCCGATGCGCAAACCGCTGGTCTGGTGGTCGGGGCGCGTGTGCCGGTGATCCTGACCAGCCGTGCCGATACGGCTGCGATACGCCGTTTTTCGGCTGCTGTTGCGGTGCTGTACGCCGATGCGCAGGCGCGGGAGCGAGCTGCCACGGTTGCTGTCGCCTGAGTTCTGGAGAAAAGCAAAATGATCGAAGCCATACTTGTTGTCAATGCAGGCTCGACCAGCCTGAAATTCGGGGTCTATCAGGCCGGAGCCGATCTGCCTTTGCTGTGCAGCGGCGGGATCGACAGCATGGAGTCCCATCCTCATTTCAGCGCCAGCAGTGCCCAGGGCGCAAGCCTGGGTACGCAGGACTGGCCGCAGGCCATCGACCATCGACAGGCACTGGCCTTCGTGGTCGATTGGCTGGAAAAGCATGAGCAGCACATCCGTGTCACGATGGCAGGGCACCGCGTGGTGCTGGGCGGAACCCGTTTTTCCGGGCCTGCGCTGGTCACGGCCGAAGTGCTGGATTATCTGGATGGCCTGGTCAGGATGGAGCCATCGCACCAGCCCTACAACGTGCTGGGGGCGCGTGTGCTGCTGCAGGATTACAGCCATTTGCACCAGGTGTGCTGCTTTGATACTTCGTTTCACCGCAGCATGCCCGAGCTGGCGCAGAATTATGCCCTGCCCAAGGACATCCGCGATACAGGCGCGCGCCATTGGGGTTATCACGGCATTTCCTACGACTACATCAGCCGCCAGTTGGCCCGGCATGCACCGCAGGCGCGACGGGCGATTGCCTGCCATCTGGGGGGCGGGACATCCATGTGCGCGATGCTCGATGGCAAAAGCATCGAGACTACCATGGGCTTCGGTGCGATCACCGGGCTGCCCATGTCCACGCGCTCGGGGGATGTGCCGGCCGATCTGCTGTTCTACCTGATGAAAAGCGGCGGCTTCACCCCCGAGACGCTGGAACAGGCGCTTTATCATCGCAGCGGATTGCTGGGGCTGTCCGGCAAATCGGATGACATGCGTGAACTGCAGGAGAGTACTGATCCCGATGCCCAACTGGCGGTGAATTATTTTGTCTATGCCATGACCAAATATGCAGGTGCCTATGCGTCGGTCCTGGGCGGGCTGGATGCCCTGGTGTTCACGGCGGGGATCGGTGAGCACTCTGCCATCGTGCGCAGCAGGTTGTGCGCCAGCCTGGCCTGGTTGGGTGTGCATATCGATGAGCAGGCCAATGCGGCAAACCATTTGTGTATTTCAAAGCCTGACAGTGCGGTATCCGTGTGGGTGATCCCGACCAATGAAGAGCTGATGATTGCGCGCCATACGTTTGAACTGGCAGGCAAGGCGGCTGCCTGAAGCCGTGATCCGATGGTGATTGTCGATCAGGCCGCAGGCTGTGTGCTGCGGCCTGATTTCTGTTTGCCGGGTATGACATGCCGACCCTGAGCGGGCCGGCATGGGCTGCACTTATTTTGATTCAGGATGACTGGGAGACTTGGCTGCCGAATGGTATTCACGACGAATCTGCTCCAGGTCGACGGTCGGCTTGGGCAGTTCCATTTTCAGGTCGAGCAGGGTGTTTTCCAGGATCTGCGACACCGCCAGATTACGGAACCACTTGTGGTTGGACGGGATGACATACCAGGGCGCGTGCGCCGTCGAGCACTTTTCCAGCATGGCTTCATAGGCCTCGATGTACTGATCCCAGAAGCTTCTCTCCTTGTAGTCGGCGTCGCTGATCTTCCACTGGCGGGCCGGGTCGTCGAGCCGACGCCGGAATCGCTCCAGTTGTTCCTCTGGCGTAATGTAGAGGAAGAACTTGAGGATGGTGACGTTTTGCAGTGCCAGGGATTCTTCGAAGGCATTGATCTGGTCGTAGCGCCTGGACCAGACCTCGCGGGGGGCCAGGTCGTGTACCCGCACCACCAGCACGTCTTCATAGTGGGAACGGTTGAACACGCCGACCGTGCCCAGTTCGGGCACATGGCGGTGGATGCGCCACAGGAAGTCATGGCGCGATTCTTCCGGGGTCGGGGTCTTGAATCCGGTGACAGCCGTCCCCTGAGGATTCATGGCAGACAGCACATGCCAGCAGGTGCCATCCTTGCCTGCAGCATCGATGCCCTGCAACACGACCAGCACGGCGTGTTTTTTCTCGGCATACAGTTTTTGCTGCAGCTCGTCGAGCTTGGCGAGATTTCGTGTAATTTCACTGCTGGCATCTTCCTGGCTGGAAAAATGCCCATGAAATGAAGCATCGACATGGCTGAGTTTGATAGAGCTACCTGGGCGGACAATCAGTTTTTCACGCAAATCCATGTCGAATCGCTCCTTGGGAAATTTTTTGAAATTACAGGGTGTCTTTGAATCTCAGCTTTTTATGATGTGATCAGTTTATCAACAGTTTGAATAATATATTTTTTAAATGGGATGAAACGGTACTTTTTCGTTCCATGCTGCCTGATAGGCCTGTCGCCAGGATTTCCCTACCGAATCGAACCAGTCCAGGGTGGCCTGCACGGTATCGGGCGTGGCATCAAAGGCCCGGATATGGCCGAGGATGGTTTCTTCGCTGAGCGTCAGGCGCTGCAGATAGTCGTCAAACGAGCTGGCAACGATCAGCAGGGTGTCCTGTTGTCGCTTGCCTGTCCAGGCAGGCAGCCCGGCCACATGCGCCACGATTTGGCAGCCCTGGCGCAGGTCAAGATACAGGACGCTGCTGCCGCCATCGCGGGCAATCGGCAATACGCCGGATCGCGGAAAATCAGGATGTTGCCTGGCCTGCGTCAGTTCGAAGGGATTGCTCTCCCATTCGTCTGCCATATCTGCATGGAACAGGGCAGAAAAAGAAAGATATTCATGACTGCCGTCTTCGAACGAGACTGACAGATCATATTCAAGATAACCGCCATTCACGATGCGCAGAAAATTTTTATAGTCTTCCGGCAGTGTCGCGCCCAGCGTCGTTTCAATGCTTTCCAGTGCCTGTTCGGACGCCGGCGGTTGTGACGTTTCTATCCAGCGGTTCTGGTATTGAAATAGGGTGTTTTGCGGCATGGGGTGTCAATATGCGTGAGCGATGATGCGGGGGCGATCAGGCGGGCAGATCAAACCAGGCGGTTGTCATGATGACCGTGTTTTCTGCGCTGGACAGATGCGGGGCTCCCAGTCCCATGATGATGGACAGCAGGGTGGTGAGGGCTTCCGACCAGGGGGCGCGCAGCCATTCGTCGCCATCTTCATCGGCTTCAAAGGCGTCGCTGCCTGCCAGTGCCCTGACGCGTTTGCAATATTGCGCATGTGCCAGGGTGAAGGCGTGGCCCAGCGGCGAGCGCGACAGGCCATTGCCCATTGCCAGTACGCCCGCGTATTGCATGCCAGGTTGCTTGCTGGCCGGGTCGGTTTGCTCCAGCCAGGTTCCCCAGGCCGCTTCATAGCCGGCTTCTGCTGCCGGTGTGGCATGCTGGGCGAGATGCTCGATCTGGGCAAGGGTCAGGTGGGGGATGAGGTCCTGGACCTTGCTCACGGCGTCTCCCTGTGGCCCGAACAGCAGTGCAGGAGAGAGTGCGTCGCATACTTCTATGGAGGTCGCCCTCGTGTAATTTGCGTAGGAAGCCGGCTGATCTAGGGCGACCGCCAGTATCCGGACATGCCACAGGCGACCGGGCCAGCGCGTGGGCAATACATTGTCAATATGGTGGTCCACGACGATGTAGGGCGGGGCATCCTCTTGCGTGATGATCTGCCCGATGGTTGCTGCGCCGATGTGGGCGGGCTGGTCTATATCGGCCTCGTAGACAAAGCCTTGGCGCGATATTTTTGGGAAAGAGAGGGGGGGATGGGTGTGAGACATAAAGGCCAAGCTAATGAGACTGGGTGTGGGTGTAAATGATACCGTCTATGGTTCGATCGAGGCCTTCCAATAGAGTTGAAACGAATTGTTTTTTGCTGCATCCAGTCTGGCTTGCCATGTGTATAGCCTATGACGCTGACAAAAGCGTTTTGGTGTCCTCAACCAGATCCAAGGAGCATGCTCATGAAGATTCGTTCCACACCGCTGTTTGCCGCTTGCTGCGTTGCGCTTGCCGGCTTGTCCACCAGCTACGCTGCATTTGCAGCGTCGACGATGCCGGCCTTTTCGCAAGACTCCGTGCCTGAGCAGATCCGTGTGCCTGCCGGCAACCAGATTGCATGGGAAACGGTAGGGACGGGTGAGATCACCTATGAGTGCCGCGTGAAGGCCGACGCACCCGAGGGCGCTGCATGGGCATTTGCCGGGCCGGTGGCAGTACTGGCCGACCGTGCGGGTCAGCAGGTTGGAAAATACTGGGGGCCTCCCGCCACCTGGGAAGCGCTCGATGGCTCCAAACTGACTGGCAAAGAACTGGCGACAGCGCCCGCAGGCACCGGCAATTTGCCCTTCCAGCTGGTTCAGGCCAATCCGGTCGAAGGTAAGGGGGCGCTGGAGGGCGTGACCTACATCCAGCGGGTGGCTTTGAAGGGCGGGGTGGCACCTTCCGGGGTTCCATGCACCAGTGACAGGATCGGCAGCAAGGAAAAGGTTCCGTACCGGGCCGATTACATTTTCTGGAAAGCCTATTGATGCCGTGATCCAACAGGCGTGCATTTTGTCAGCCGATACCCTGTGCAACAGGGTATCGGCTGACATCCATATAGACAGGTTGTGATTTTTTGGGCCTGCTAGAATGCAAAGACTTCTGGTGTCACCAGTTGTTGCGGATGTACAGCTAGCCACGGATTTCCAGCCATGACTTCTGCCAGCATCACAGCCGAGTTCGATTATGCCGCTGCGCTACGCGCATGCGCCTTGCAGGAGCGCGATGCCCTGGCGGCGCTTTACCATCATGAGAGTGCCAGATTGGTCGGTGTGGCGCGTCGCATCGTCGGTGATACTGCTTTGGCAGAAGATATCGTCCATGATGGCTTCGTCAATATCTGGCGTCACGCAGCCACTTTCGATGCCACACGGGGGTCGGCGCGTGGCTGGATTCATGGCATTGTTCGCAATCTGGCCTTGAACCATATTCGGGATCACGGCCGGATGGTGAGCGTCGATACCGACACCGAAGAAAAACTGGCCAGCGAGGCTGCCATGCAAAGCTGGCATCATGATCAGGACTCTGCTGCATGGCAGGCTGATGCAGCCAGGCTGGTTCCTTGTCTGGAGACTTTGTCACCAGAGCGGCGCGAATGCATTTTGCAGGCATACGTCAATGGTTTGTCCCATGCTGAAATCGCGGCGCGCCTGACGACCCCCCTTGGCACCGTCAAAGCCTGGATCAAGCGCAGCTTGCAAGCGCTCAGGGAGTGCATGGGATGAATGGCGAAGACAATATTCACGAAGATCTCGATACCCTGGCAGGAGAGTATGTCCTGGGGACGCTTCCCTCTGCGTTGCGCAGACAGGTCACGGCCCGTCTGGAGACAGATGTGGCTTTGCGTGAGGCGGTAGCGCGTTGGCAGGCGCGGTTGTTGCCACTCAATAACCTTGTTCCTCCGGTGGAGCCTTCACGGGCATTGTGGGAACGTATTGCGACAACCCTGTCGTTTTCTGCAGCACCGCGGTCAGCCTCTGCGCCAGCGGCATCATGCTGGCAGCGCCTGTGGCTCAACCTGGCCCTTTGGCGAGGTTTTGCGGTGGCCTGCTTTGCCTGTGTTGTATTGCTGGGTGGTGTGTTGTTGCAGCGCACGACTGCAGTCGAGTACGTTGTGGTACTGGTTGCACCGGGGTCGAGTTCGCCTGGCTGGATGATTCAAACTGTCAGTGCCGATGCGGTTGAGCTGATTCCTCTGGGCAGTTTTCGGGTGCCTGATGGTCAGGCTCTGGAGTTTTGGACCAAGGCAGATGACTGGTCCGCGCCCGTATCTCTTGGTCTGGTGGAGCCCGGCCACAGCCTGCGCGTGCGGCTGGCTGATTTGCCACCGCTGGAGGCGAACCAGTTGTTCGAGTTGACCCTGGAGCCTGCCAGCGGCTCCCCGACAGGCAAACCGACCGGGCCGATTCAGGCGATTGGACGTGCGGTGCGTCTTTAAAGGAACCGAGGAATTCTGGAGGGCTGCCTATACGGCAGTGAAGTACGCGTGCCTGGATCGATACTGATGCCGGCTTTTCTGAGCTGCCTATACGGCAGTGAAGTCTCGATCATCCTGATCGGCCAGTCCGAGCTGTTTCTGAGCTGCCTATACGGCAGTGAAGATTGGCAGACGTTGATCGTCATACATCAGCAGTTTCTGAGCTGCCTATACGGCAGTGAAGGATCCATCCGTCCCCTGATGCCTTCTCGGCCTTTTCTGAGCTGCCTATACGGCAGTGAAGCCAGGGGTAGCTGTTTTCGCGGGTCGTGGACGTTTCTGAGCTGCCTATACGGCAGTGAAGACGAAGCCTTGGCTGTGACCGTGGCGGTGCCATTTCTGAGCTGCCTATACGGCAGTGAAGGATGTCGTCTCAATCAGCGTCATGAGTGTGCTTTTCTGAGCTGCCTATACGGCAGTGAAGCTTGCCAACGGCAGCGATACCAGCATGCTGACTTTCTGAGCTGCCTATACGGCAGTGAAGACGGCCTGACTCGATATCTGTTGCCTTTACTCTTTCTGAGCTGCCTATACGGCAGTGAAGCTTGTATGGAATGCCTTGATCGTCAAGCACCTTTTCTGAGCTGCCTATACGGCAGTGAAGTGGATAGCCTCATGTTCATTGCTGGGGCGGATTTTCTGAGCTGCCTATACGGCAGTGAAGAGATCAGCACAGTTGCCGCCAGCCAGGGCCAATTTCTGAGCTGCCTATACGGCAGTGAAGGATCACCTCGACGATCAGTTCCTTGGCCTCACTTTCTGAGCTGCCTATACGGCAGTGAAGTATCAGGAAACGCTCAAACTCGGTAGGCGTGTTTTCTGAGCTGCCTATACGGCAGTGAAGGCCCGGTATGCTTTCCTGCGCTCCCAGATTCTTTTCTGAGCTGCCTATACGGCAGTGAAGCACCAGATCGCCCATGTTGCGGATGCCGCTCTTTTCTGAGCTGCCTATACGGCAGTGAAGTAGACCCCGAACCTCTGCAAAGCCCCAGGCTATTGGTTTTACGACAAAAAGGTAGTCGAAACCCTTTTTTGAAAGGGCTTCGTAAGTCTTTGTTTTTAAAGAGGCTGGAGAAACCCTCCAGAAAAGGGTCAGAACCAGGGAACAGTGGCCACGTTGCTCAGGCCGTAGGCATTGAAGCTGCCTGACACGGCTGTTGTCTGGCAGGGCAAATGCTCGATGAATAGCCGGAAGTGCTGTCCAGTGCTTTGGCTGCGCAAGGTGAGCCAGGGCAGATCCAAACGCTGCTCTACCGTATCGGGGATGCGCTGGCGTGCCTCTTCTGCCGTCAATCCATGGCGTTTCATCTGGCGTCGGCGGATGCGTTCGGCACTGCTGTGTACCTGCACACGTTGCACAATCCGATGCTGCACACCCGCCGGTATTGGCAGAATGCCTGCTGCATCGATATGGTCGGCCATGCCTGTCAGCCAGTTCTCCTGCATCAAGTGCTGCAGTCGTGCCTGGTGACCGTGCAGTCGCAGGGTATGGCCCAGGCCAGCGCCTTTGCTCTTGTGACCTGGAAAACTCACGCCAATATCGTCTGCCTTGAGCGCAACCAGGGCACGGTGCAGTTTGGCAAACAGGGCATTGAGCAATTGCGGTACAGGAAACTCAGGATCTGACCGGACGCGCAGATCAATATAGTGGTCCATGTCAATTGGCCTCGCCAAAGACGCCACCCCGGATCAGCACGGCGATCACAAAATGCTGGTCATCCGGATTGGCGGGTGCCTTGCCCTTGAGCACCCAGTTATCGAGCAGGTTGTAAAAATCGACTTTATCCTTGGGCTGGCGCCATGCCTTGCCTTGGGTCGTGACCGAGCCATAGGGCTCGACCGCGATAGGACCGGATTCGTCGGCCTGCGGGTACCATGTGTCGATGGTGCGCAAGGCGTTGCCGATTTTCTGGGAGTGAATGCCGGCAATGCCGTTGACCTGATAGAGCGTCTTGCTCTTGTCGCCGCGGCTGCGATCCAGGATCAGCTCTTGTGAGGGAAATACCTCTTGCCCTGCACCCAGACGGGCAAAGGCAATGACCTCCAGCAGGACATGCGCCTCACCAGACAGGCCGCTGGCAATGACATTGCCCAGAGCCTCAAGATCGGTAGTGCCGGCCTCGAAGTCCCGCAGCGACAGCGACAAGGCATTGAATGTCCATTGTTGCGTGGCCTGCCCGTCCTGCAGACGGCGAATTTGCACTTCCACTTGCTCGGCACCGATACGATTGCGCCACAGGAAACGGCCATTGGCCAGGTTGGCGGCATAGCACCGTGCCAGTTCACCAAAACCATGCTGCTGAACATAGCCTGTCACGGTGGCCTGCAGGGCTTGCTGATAGTCTGCATCATTGCAGGCAGAGGGCTTGCCGGTGCCTGCCAGCACACGCAGTGTGAACCGCACGCGCAGGGTGTCCGCTTCTGCGGACAGGGCGGCGACATCAACGGTCTGCAGATTGGGATTCTGGATGGCTGCATCCAGTTTTGCAGGATCCTGATCCTTGGTCTTGAGTCGGTTGGAGATGGTGCCGCGTACCGATTTCGGGATGATGCCCACAGGTTGCCATTCTGCGGTGCCATTGCGTGTGGCCCATTGTCCGGCCTGGAAAAGCGCATCGGAAGGATCGAGCTTGCGCTCGAAGGCGAGGACGGAGGCGGTCTTGAGTTTGGTGTTGTCGGTCATGATGAATTCCTTTTCGTAGTCGTCGTTCAGTCGAAGTCGTACTGCAGATTCAGCGAATCATGGGCAAGGCGGTAGTCGTTCCGGCAGCGATACAGGCCGTTGTCTGGCTGGCTGTCGGCATACCATAGCAATTCCTGGGGCGTGTTCAGACGATGTGGACTCAACCACTCGCCTACCGAATACAGGCTTTCCACGAAGCAGAAGGGCGTATCGCTGTCGCGTGCGTTGGCCACGCTGCCTGGCGGATGTGTTTCACCCAGTGCGCCGTAGCCGACCGGAATCGGAACAATCCAGCCGAGATCCTTCCGGTCATGCTGCCACTCGCTTTTAGGCGCTTTGGCGGTAACCGTGCCTTCGGAGGGCAGCTCGGTTTCGGCGTAATGCCAATTGATTCGTGACAGCGACAGCCAGGCATCCAGTCGGGTTGCGTCTGGTTGTGTGGTTTGCAACGCTGCCAGACGTGATGTCAGCAGATCATCTCGTGCTACCAGTGCATAGCCTGGCAGCAGGCGCATGCGTGTTTGGCTGAACTGTCGCCCGCGTTCCTCTTCGTTGCCGGACAGGTCTACGACATAGGCCTGGTGGCGCTTGGCAGACAGTCGGTTGGGTGGCAAAAGCGTGCCACCGGCAATTCGCATGTTGGTCAGAATCTGTGCGATCTGGTCTGCATTCTGCTTCCTCTCATCAGGATCGGATAGCCAGCGCGGGCAATCCACGGCCAGTACCAGGCTGATCTCCAGATGGATACGGCCTTCCTCGACAATCGCGGCGGTGCTGCCATCCTTGTCGATCGGGTTGCGGGTCAGGCAAAAACTGCCGACAAAGCCCGATTGGATGCTTTGCTCCTGGTGATCGTGGCAGACCACACCGATGGCCTTGAAAGACAGTGCCAGACCCTGCTCGCGAACCTTGCGCTCAAGGGCCCACATCAGGCCAAGAAAAGCCGTGATGGATGGAAACCCATGTGTCAGAGGGCTGGAGACTGCATTGGCATTCTGGATCTGCAGGTGCGGCAGCACGAGCAGGAAATCATGTTTGGGGTATTGGCTCATGCGGTTTCTCCCATACGGCGCTGCATGGGAGCTGGCCAGGCTGCATCAATGATGGCTTGCCGCGCCCAGTGTTTGGCTTCGCTGGTGCCGACGATGGTCAGGCCGGCGACATGCAACTGTTCGTTTACCCAGTTGGCGAAACGGTCTGCGACCTGGTCCGGCCAGTCGCCCCAATGGTAGGCGGCATTGAAATCCTGGTCTTTTTTCTGCTCCTCCGGGGTTTCGCGAAGATCAAGCCCAGTGCGGTCAGCGTCCAGCCAGAGCTGTTCGCACAGTGCCAGTTCGCAATCGGTGCGGGTCCAGCCGGGTTGTTGCATCTGTACTTTAATGCGTTCGACAAAAACCGGCAGTTGCGCACCCAACGCCTGTTCGATGGCTTTGCGTTTCAACTGTGTTTTCATCGTGGGGGGCGGGTTCGTGAGCAGGAAAGCTGCCAATTCCTTGATGAGCGAACGGACTTGCGGGAGGTTGCGCAGGCCATCCAGCGCCGACTCTACGTTGTGCAGTTTGATTTTGTCTTGATCTTGCCAGCGCTGGGGTGGCAGGGAGGCCAGCAGGTAGTTGATGCCACCTCGCTCACTGTTCAACTGTGAAATATTTTGTGGCTTTGTCCCACCCAGCTTGCGAACGATCAGATTCCGATAATCACGGTAGGATCTGTCGTGGGCTTCCTTGCTGCGGCGTGCCTGGCGGGCCAGTTTATTGGGCTCGCCAAAGCGGGCTTCCTGAATGTCGTCATGTACAGCATGCGCCAAACTGCTGGAGAACAGGGGCTGCAGCAGCAGATACTGGCTGTTGTCGGTCGGGTCGTCGCCTGCCAGCCAGTAGAGTTGCTTGGCTTTGGCGTGCGAAACAGCCTGTGTTTCAGTGCGTACCAAACCGGAAAAGGCTGATGCCCATTCCTGGGCAATCGCGGGGTCTGTATGCAGCGCAGCCAAGAGATCGGAGTCTGCTACCTGCATCCAGTCCAGCAGCTTGCGGCCATCGACTTCCAGTTTCAGGAACTTGAATACGTCCAGGGCAGCGGCGTTGCCCACGACATCCTCAGCAAAGTTTTCGCCCAGTGAGTGACTGCCGATTTCAGGGTGTTGGGGCAGTTTTTTGGGGTGAATATGCAGGCTGCTGCCGCGTGCATCTGGATGGGTCGCTTTCAATACATGGGTGACGGCCTGAATCTGGCCCACCCGTCGGGCGGCATCGCCTAGCCATGTGGCGTAATCGTATTTGGCGGCGGCTTCGGCGTCATCTTCCTTGCCCTTGAGCTTGGCGTCACGTCGTGTGTTGATGAAGTCGGAGATGGCCGTGCTGAAACGCTCAGAGCGGGGAGATCGTTCTGATTGGTTACTCATTGGATCCTCCATAGGCTTGACCATGCAAGCCTATTCAATGAAAATCCCACGGCAACCTGCTGCCGTGGGGTGTGGTGGTAAGGGGCTACCCCTTAACTTGCTCTTCTGATCATGTGATGGTCAGTCACATCTCTATCCTCCTTTGCGCATTAGTCCTTGTTGCTGAGGGCCGGGCTTCAATCGGCGGGTTGTTAAGCATCATGTAGAGTTGGCGCTCTACATGATGCTGTATCTTATGTATGTCACTTCAGGAAGTCAACCATAGAACTATTGATTGACCATAGATCTATTTATAGAAACTACTGGGAAAAGTAGCTCAGAAAATAGACCTCTTGATTGAGATCTAGTAGTTAACTGCCGTATAGGCAGCTCGTCCTAGTGAGAAACCCAGCCTGTCAAGGGAATCTACCTATGGGTGTTTTATTTATTCCCATAGCGGTGCTACGCAGAATAAAGCACAGATTGGTTTCGACAGGTTTGTGCTCCTTTGTCTGGCACCTCATTGTTGTTGCTGTGCAGATCTGATTGTTGTTTGTTAGATTTTTCAATAGAATATCTAACAAAAGGAGTCTGCCATGAGCACATCCCAAGCCATTCGAGAACGCATCGCCACCCAGTTGCCCGGCGAGCCTTTTACGCCCGCGATTTTTGCTGGGATGGGGTCGCGCGCGGCTATCGATCAGGCGTTGATGCGGCTTGCCAAGGCTGGCAGTATTGAGCGCATTGGTCATGGTTTGTATGTCGTTCCCAAGGTCGGCCGCTTTGGTATCAAGGCATTGCCCGCACCCGAGCAGGTCGCGCAGACAATTGCTCAGGCTGAAGGTGCGACGATTGAGATTCACGGTGCCGAGGCCGCACGGCGTTTTGGTTTCTCGACACAGATGCCGGCGCAAGCGGTGTTCTACACCAGTGGCTCGTCGCGGGCGGTCCGATTCGGGAAAATGACCGTCCGCTTGCAGCATGTCGCTGCCCGCAAACTGGTATTGGCCGGTCGGCCAGCGGGGCAGGCGTTGTCGGCGCTCTGGTATTTGGGCCGGCATCACGTCACATCCAGTACTTTTCGCCGGCTCGCGCAAAAATTGGCACCTCCTGAATTCCAGGCGCTGTGTTCGGTCAAGGCATCAATGCCTGCGTGGATGCTGGAAGCCCTGAGCGGCTACGAACGCAGCGAGGCGGCGCATGTCTGATACGGCGGCTGTATCCTATTTTGATCTGCTGCCTGCCGAGCAAGCAGACCTGCTTCATGGTTTGGCCCCCATGCTGGGACGGCGTGCTGAAATTCTGGAAAAGGATATCTGGTTGTGCCAGGTGCTGGGAGTGCTTTTTACACTGCCATGTCGTAAACCAATGGCCTTCAAGGGCGGCACATCACTGTCGAAGGTCTATCAGGCCATCGAGCGTTTTTCCGAGGATATCGACGTCACGGTAGATTACCGCAGCCTAGTGCAGGACATTCCTGACCTGGCTACGCTTTCCGGCACTCAACGAAAGCGGCTGTCCGAAAAGCTTAAAGTGGCATTGGCGGAGCATGTCACAGGAGAACTGGTGCCGACACTACGCGAGGTTTTACCGCAGGCGTTGCCGAATCACGAAATCACGATTGAGATCAGTGATGATGCGGAAAAACTCTGGCTTTATTACCCCAGTGCCGTAGAAAATGTCGACATCTATCTGCGGCCCAGTGTATTGATCGAGTTTGGTGGCAGAAACGCGACCTTGCCGCAGGAAACATTGACTATCGTCCCAGACGTTGTGGCGCACGTGCAGGGTTTGGTGTTGCCAACGGCAGAGGTGGCTGTACTGTCGCCGATGCGTACTTTCTGGGAGAAAGCGACGCTCATTCATGTCGAATGCCACCGTCCGGAGCTGCGTGCTGGTGCCGAGCGTCTGTCGCGGCATTGGTACGATCTGGCGCGGCTGGCCGATCACGATGTCGGTCGTCAGGCCGTGGGGGATGTCGCATTGTTGCAGGATGTACTGAGTATCAAAGAGACCTTTTTCCGCAGCGGGTTCAGCCATTACGACCGTTGCCTGACGGGGGCACTGAAACTGGTTCCGGATGCTGCGCTGCTTGGTGCGTTGAGACTGGATTATCAGGCGATGCTGGATGCCCAGATGTTCTATGGCGAGACTTTGCCGTTTGATGACATTGTTGAACGGCTGGCCTGTTTGGAGCAGCAGATCAATCAGTCGCTTCGCTGAGAGGCCAACCCTATCCAAGGGTGATACCGCCACCCGTTACGGCTGGCATGCACTTCCACCACGGTGTATCGTTTGGCGCACACATCCAGCGGCAGGTCGAGATCATCCGCCTGTTCCGCCAGCAAAGTCAGCAGATCGAAATTTCCCCAAGAGCTGATCCCGGCCCCACAATTCAGCCTCAACGCATGCAGGCGATGGTGATCTTCGATGTGAATATCCTGGCCTCGTAGGTTTGGATCCTGCTCCACGCGATGCATCAACAAGGTATCACCATCCTCATCAGGCAGAAAAACCAGCGTTTCCATGTCCATTGTGCTGGCACGAAACGGCTGCTGTTGCGGCAAGGCTCCTGTCAGTGCGGCTTGCGGATGCTGCCAGATGCTGGCTGCGTTCTGGTCCCTGGAGGATTGCTCTGTCGACCGGGGCAGCATGGTGTCCTGTATTCGGGCCTGCTCCAGGTCTGCCAGCCTGAGTTTGGGTTGCAGGTCGGAGGCAGGTTGGATACGCGGCAAGGCGCTGATGGTGCGGTACTCTTCGGGGCGCAGCAGCTTGTCGAGCCAGTGAGATAGCAGGCGGAAGGGGTGGCGGGCATCAATCCCTGATTTCTTGCCGCCTTCCTGTTCAAAACCCGGTCGCACAAAGCAGGCCGGCGTATCTTTTTGCTCCCCAGTAAATGGCCGAAAGTGCCGCAGATTTGTATCGAATACCAGCATGTTTGGCTTGTCGCCCGGCTGGGCGCGATGGCGCTGGACGCGGCCCGCCAACTGGATCAGGGCACGCATCGAGGAGGGTTCGGCCACTGCCCAGTCGGCATCCCAGTCCCGGCCGACTTCGCAGACCGGGCTGGCCAGCACGATGAATAGCTGGTCGGTTGCTGCATGGGCGTCGATCTGTGCACGGATCTCTGGCAACTGGTAAATGGCCTGTCCTTTGTCCTCCCGCCGGTTGAAAGCCGTATCGAGCTGGTGCTCAATGGCTGAACGCTGCAGCAGCGGAAAGCGGGCATGATAGACGCAGAGGTGAATGTGGGTGCCTGTAGGCGCGCCTTGCTGAAACAGATTCAGGGCCACATCGAACAGCGGTTCGATATTGGCCATGCGCACCAGGCCAAAACTGATGCGCTTGCCGCTGACAGGATCGCGTTCCGCATGATCGTGATGCAGGCGCAGGCAGGCATCGCGCACCAGAGGGGCAAAGGCGGCGTGGTGTGCTTCTGGTGGCAGGTTCTTGGCGAGATCCAGTGGCAGCAATTCGGCACGTCGCAAAGGCGTCGCCTGTTGGAGCTGCGCGGCACGTTTGTTCACAAAGGAGCCATGCGCCTGCTTGAACGTATTGGCGCTATTGCAGGCGACGGTTTGCACGCCAAACTCATCTGCCCAGAGGCAGGGCACGGGGAGCGCGGCGAGTGCACCTTCAACACTGTTTCTGCGGTTATGCTGAAAGTGATGGCGGCCTGACTGATAGGCCAGGAACATCCCTTCGACCAGTGCCGGTGGCAGCGTGGCCGAAGACAGGATCACGCGGGTGCCAAGCAGGCCGGCCCAATGCACCAGCCGGGTCAGGGCAGGCAGGTCTTCAAGCGAATAGTCGTCCAGCTCATCCAGTACCAGATCGCTGCTCATCAGGCGCAGCATGGGGGCGATCTGGCGGCCAGCTCGCAAGGATTCCGTGGCAGGGGCCAGGTGATCGACAGTGCATACCAGCATGGGGGCAGAAATCAGCCGCCGTATGTCCTGGTCGTGCAGGGCGCGTGTCAGCAGGGGATGGTCTGCAGTGACACCCTCGTACAGCACATGACTGTCTTCTTCGATCAGGGCCTGAGTGGAAGCCGAGCCCTGGCGCTCGGCCTGACGTTCGTAATAGTCGAACAGTTGGCGGCTGGCTGAACCGCCGACCAGAATGGCCAGTTCATCGTCGCTCAGGTGCAGATCGGTGCGATAGCTACGCCCGGTTTGCAGGGTCAGGGTGCGCAGCCCGAGCGCATAACTGGCCCGCAGTCCCTGTTGTGGGTCGGCCAGAGCGTACAGGATGCGTGCGTTGGCCAGCGTTTTGCCGCAGCCTGTGGAGGCCATATTGATGATGAAGGCACCGTGCGCCTGGGCCGCCGTGCGCAATGCTGTTGCGGCATCGGCTGCTTTGTCCTGCCAGGCAAAGCGCGGATTGCCGCTGCGTTTGCGCAGGCCTCGATGCCGAGCCAGGCGTGGCAGGTAGCACTCGAAGCCGGGCAGGGCATGGGCGATCAGGCTGGCATCGTGAGCGACGCCCAGCAGGTGTTTCTCCAGCGTTTGTTTGGACTTGCCGTCGCGGTCGGTGTTGGCAAACAGCGCAGCCTTGCGTTTGCGCTTGGCGGATTCTGGAGTGTTTACCTGAGGATCTGCAGGCAGGCTGGAAAAATAGTGATCGGCCAGCATCAGGCACAGCCGCGACAGGTGCATGACATAGGGATTGGTCAGCCATGTGCCGGTGTCAGCGTTGGTGCACTCCAGCAGACGCTTGGCCAATCGGGCTGCCTGCGCCTGCCATTTGGGTGCCATCACGGGGAGTGTACCGGCCAGTTCCCAATAGGCTGCGATCCGTGCCTGATCGGCCTCCTGATAGATCTCGTTGGCGTCGTGCTTGATCTGGGAGAGTGGCTGTTCCAGCCAATAGCGAATGCTGCCGTCGTTGCGTTTGCCCAGCCATTCCTGTTTGTCGTTTTTGTAGACAGGAATAACCGGCAGGCGGTGATGGCTGACGATCAGCCAGGCGATGGCCGCAGCCAGCGGCGGCAGGTCGCGGAATGGGTGGCTTTGTGTGGCGTCGATGCCATCGCGCTGATAGCGTCCGGTGGCAGTCCAGCTTGTTTCATCGTAGGCAGCAGGATCAGCCAGGCGCTGCAGCCAGTCGGCATCGTTTTTGGCCTGGCCGACAAATGCCAGGAACAGTCGCAGCGAGACCCATTCATGCCGGTAGAGATTACGCTCGGTCAGGGTGCCTTTCAGCCGATTCTGAAACGCCACGCTGGCCTTGCCCAGATCGTGCAGCAGTGCGGCCAGCGTGGCGAGCAGGCGGATGTCTTCTCCCGTATGCCAGTCGTTTTCATCCTGTGTGCGCAGAATGTCGCGCTGGGTCGTATTGGTGGGTACGGCACCCAGTGGATTGAACTCGCTGGCATTGCCGACGATCCAGAGCAGTTCGCTGTGATCCAGACCGCGTATCCAGTGGCAGGCCACGGCTGTATTTTTGCGCGCTGTCTTGCGCAGCAGGCGGCGCACGGTATCCAGCCCGGCCTGGGTAATGGGGGTTTGCCAGGTGCGTTCGCCCCGGCGTTCGGCGAACTGATCCAGTATCCGGCGGGTTTCGCTCAAGGCCCGTTTGCTGCATTGCGAAACAAACAGGACGTTCATGGCGCTTCCCGGCCCAGTCTGTCTGCAATCAGCTTGAGGGAGTCGATCATGAAGTCCAGCGATTCGCTGCGTGTCAGGGCTTCGATGCAGGCCTGGCGAAACTGCTGTTCATCATCGCCGCGTACTGCGCTGATGAATGCCTGCGGCAATATGATGGCATCCTTAACCAGGTCGGCGGCATCAAATACCAGACCGCCGCGCCGGGTTTTGCCATGCAGGACGGCCAGACCGTGCGGCAGGCCCAGCACCCAGGTTGCCGTGGCACCCAGCCCATAGGCCAGATAGTTACCATGATCCAGAAAGCGATTGGCGGGATCGCCGGATTCACCACGCTGGCTGCGCACGAAGTCGCCATAGCCGGTGGCGCGCGCTGCAAATTTGAAAAGCTGCTTGGTCAGCCGGGCTTCCTCGGTCAGCAGGAAGGTCACATCCTGGGCATTTTCGACGCCTTTCGCGCAGCTTTCCAGAGCCTTGTCCAGTAGCACCGGATCTACCTCGAAGCCTGCCTCGCGCAGGGCGCGATGGCTGATCCAGCGCTCACGTATACGGGTCAGGCGGATGCGCTGGATCTGTCTGGCAGCTTCCAGGCGGCGCGTGTCGTCGAACCAGAATCGTACCCAGCGCTGCAGATATTCGGTCGGGCGGTATTCGCTTTGTGGAGAAAACCAGGCAACGCCTACATCAATCTCATTGGCCGAAAACAGAGGCGTGCCGCCGCCTCCACAGAAACCAACCAGCACGCCTGCCTTGGCGAGTTCACGCATGGCGGCCTGGGTGATGGAAGTGCCGGTGCCAAGCAGCACGGATGTGGTGTTGGCAATCGGTATGTTCCAGTACAGCGAGCGCTTGCCTTCGTCGGTGACATATTCAACCCGACCACCATTGACCAGAACCCGGCAGTGCTCCAGGTAGTACAGGTTGGCACGCTTGGAGTGCAGGATGGTTTTCAGGGCGGAGGGGCTGATGTCTTCCATGGAGCGCACGGTAGTCAGGGCTTGGATGCTCAAGTGTAACTGGATGTGGTGATTCATCAAGTCATTGCCTGTGCTGCAATGTGGCGGTGGTGGCTTTCCTCATGCTCGGCTGTACTGGCCTCACTAAGTCTATTGTGATAATCTTAATTATCAAAAAT
>NZ_JBEFDG010000012.1:0-14920 GCF_040137905.1 Corticimicrobacter sp. | reverse complement strand
TATTCGACACGGCTACGACGCTGTGGGATGCGTTGACCCGGATTGCGCGTGTAGGCCGTGCCATGCCGATGTATTACGCGGGCGTGATCGACTTCATTCGCAACGAGCCGAAGTCAGTCAAGACCCAGATGTACACGCCAGGGAACATCGTCACGTCTACGTTTTCGATTGACTACGCCTTTCCGCAGCACGACAGCCCGGATCATGTGATCGTGGAGTTCACCAACGAAGAAACCTGGCAGCCAGATGAAGTGGTGTGTGCGCTGCCGGACAGCCTGAAGATGCGACCTTTCCGGCTGCAACTACCTGGCGTGACGAATCGGGAGCAGGCGTGGCGTGAAGGGATTTCCCTGGCTGCGCAGAATCGTGACCAGCGCCGGTTTGTGTCGTTTCAGACCGAACTTGAGGGCATGATCCCGCGCTACGCGGATCTGGTCGAGATCAGCCACGATGTGCCGAAATGGGGGTTGTCTGGCGTGGTCGAGTCATACGATCCGGATGCTAAAAAACTTGTTATGTCAGAGCCATTGGAGTGGTGGGCGGGAGAGAATCACTACATCAATTTGCGCCGTCGTGACGGTTCGCCTGATGGTCCGTACCGAGTTGTGGCGGGTAGTCATGATCGGGAAATAGTGATTGTAGACAACATCGATGGCTACAGCGTTTATATCTCGAATGGCCAGGGCGAGGATTCCACACAGTATCAGTTTGGCCCTGGCGAACGCCGGGCGTTGCTGGCGCAGGTTGTATCTGCTACCCCGGATGAAGAGGGACGTGTCGCTATCGAGTTCGTGAACTATGCACCTTCGGTTCATTCTGCAGAACATGGCGGCGTGGTGCCACCGCCCACGCCGCCATCGCTGCTGCCGTCGAATCCGAACGCGCCTGTTGTGGACAGCGTGACTGTATATGCAGCCGCAGTGCCTGGCCAGCAGGTCGTGTCTGCCACGCCGGCACGAGGTGCCGACCGCTATGAGTTCCGGGCCAGTGAGGACGCTGGCGCAACCTGGATTGACCTAGGTACGCACTTGTCCTCGACGATCACCAGCACGCTGCAGGCAGGCGTGTGGCGCGTCCAGGCACGAGGAATCGGAACGATGCAGGGGCCGTGGGCAACATGGCAGGGCATTGTGTCTGCCACGATGGTGCCGCCGCCTGCGCTGGCGTCGCTGACAGCCTCGCCGGAAATCATGGCGATTCGCCTGGACTGGGCGCTGCCTGCTGCTCCCTGGATTCGATCTGTGGAGATCTGGTATTCGACGGATGACGATTTTCTGAATGCATCGTTGTTGGGTGAATTTCGGCCCACGCAGCGGTCGCATATGCTGTATGGGTTGGGACACGGTACTGCGCTGTGGTTCTGGGCGCGGATCAGGGATGAAGCGGATCAGGCCGGTCCGTGGTATCCATCTGTAGATTCTGCTGGGGTGCGAGGGCAGTCAAGCACCGACGCGGCAAAGCTGACGGGCTACATCACAGACGAGATCTTGAAATCAGCCCTGGGTGAGCAGATATGGAACGGCATTGAGTCGCTTCCGGAAATGCAGGCCCAGTTGGATGCTCTGTCTGGCGCTGCCCAGCACGACCAGGCGCAGTCCTATCTGTCAGGTGCCGTGGTTTTTGATGATGGCAAGATGTACCGAGCCAGGCAGGATGTGCCTGTTGGCGCACCTCTCACGGATGAAGCGTACTGGCAGTACGTCGGTGATTATGCATCCATCGTGGGGGCCGTGGCTGCGGTGTCGCTGCAGGTACAGGAAAACACGCAACAGATCGAAGACATCGGGGACGTGGTTGCAGCGACCGCGACATCTGCATCAACGATGCAATCCGCTCTGCGCGAGGATGACGGGGAAGGGCGACTGGCTGACGTGCTCAACGAATACGACAGTCGTGCCTGGATCACTGATCTGCGACGCACGCGGGTGACGGCCCAGCAGGCCGAGGCCATTGTGCAGCAACAGATTGGGGCTCAATTGGGTGAGGTCACTGCTCAGGTGCAGGACATCAGTCAGTCTGTCGTGAACATGGAGGGCGTATTCAACGCTACGCGCTCTGTGCGGTTGTCCGTAGATGCCAACGGGACTGTCTACACGGCAGGGTATGGCATTGGCTTGTCGAACGAATCCGGGGTTACGCAGTCGCAGTTTGTTGTGGTGGCGGATCGGTTTGCGGTGATGCATGCGGCAGGTGGGGCACCGCAGGCTGTGTTTACCATCGACCAGGGAACGGCAATTCTGAATAGCGCGATTATTGGAGATGCCAGTATCGGGAGTGCCAAATTTTCAGACTGGCTGGAGTCTGACGCGATAGGTCCGGGGGGGAGGCCTGTGCTGCGGCTGAATTTTCGAACTGGAGAAATTCAGCTTAACCGAGCAACCGCGAGTGGCGGATGGATGCAGATTACAAACCAAGCGGTCAAAGTGTACGACGAGACCGGGCTGTTGCGTGTTCAGCTTGGTGATCTAACTGCTTAGGAGGGCGAATGGCTTACGGACTGTATGTAAAAGATACGATAAACATAACATCTAGATTGCCTCGCTATATTGGGCAGATATCTACGGGCACGTCCTCTGGAAGTTATTTGGTCCCTGATGCGGGATCAGGGGATGTATGGGTATTTGACTCCAGCCCAGGAATTTATTCCTACGGTCTGCCCGTAGTCTATGCTACTGAGAATATGGTTGTATGGGAATTTCCTGATGGCATTCCAGCGTCCGAACGATCGTCTGCAACCCTTGTATATGGTAGATACTGATGTCAGATTTTGGATTTGTAAGCAAAGCCCCTGAAGGCAGGGTGCAGATCGACTCGTTGTACCAAAATCTTGTTTTACGGCAGAGATTGGTTGTAAACATGGTGAGATGGTTTGGTGCTCGTACCCTCCGGTACAATCTTTCTTCACCAGAAAGCTCTAAACAGATTATCGCGTATAGATGTACATCTCGACCGGTTTGTATGTACCGAAATGGGTCGGGTTTTGATTTTTTGTGCTCGCGGGATGATGGGGAAAATAGCGTGCCTCTAGAAATATTTATTTTTGATGTGGCCGTGAGGGAAAGTAGTAATAAGTGGGGTGTGCGTGTGTTTGATAATTCATTTCCTCAAAAATTGGTGTTTGATAGCGGGTATGAATATTTAAAAGTGATATGGGCAAAATCGGACAATCAAATAATCAACGCATCAAGTGTAGATATCCCTATTGACTATGGGGCGGGAAGGGCCCTTGCGGTAGTGCAGGGAACGCTTCCCTACATAGATAATCAAACAGCGATAAAAGTACTCAGTGAATGGGATGTGGCTGGGATGCAGCAATTAATGGGGGCTAAGGTGGCAGGGAATATATTAACTCTAGGTTGGTTTGTTTTTCATTCTGGAATGGGGTTTTGGGGTAATACTAAACCTCCATCATGGCATAGAGAGAGCCACAGGAAGCAGTACCTGCTCGTTGATGTTACCGGCTACTAGCTGAAGCCATTTACAAATGCGCCCGCCATTGAGTGGGCTTTTTTATACCTGGAGAAATTATGGATGCCATCACGCAGATGCTCATGAACAACACTGGACATAGCCTGACGGTCGAGTTGATCAATGGAGTGAATCACACGATTAAGACGGATTTTGACCGGCTGGCTGCAGAGCAGCATCAGGAGGGGCAGTAATGGCCTGGTACCGAACTGGATCAATCAGCGTTACTGCAAACAGCGCGACCGTGACGGGTGCCGGTACGGCCTGGGTTGCGAATGTGCGCGTGGGTGATGGCCTGCAAGGCCCAGACGGGCGTACATACGAGATCACGAACATCGCCAGCAATGCGGCGCTGTCGATTGCGCCCGCATATCGTGGCGCTACAGCAAGTGGGCAGGCGTATTGGATCATCCCCATCCAGGGCCACACCAAGCTGCTGGCAGACCGTGCTGCGGGTCTGATTGGTGACTACGGCACAGCGAAAGATCTGGCAGAAAGCGCTGTGCAGCCAGACGATCTGGGGACTGCCGCGTCCCTTAATGTTCTCGCAGGCCAAACAGGGTTCGGAAATGCGTCTGCCGCTACGCTGATGGTGACCGCTTCTGACGTAACCGCTGGACGAGTCCTGACTACAGGGGGTGGAGGCATCCTGGGCATTTCCCCGACTGTCACAAACGAGAATATGGGGGTGCTTGCCGATATTGTGGGAGGATCTTTCTACTCAGGAAGTACTGTGGGAGGCCCATCGGGTGCCAAATCTGGTTTGATTCCGGCGAGGGCGAGGCGAGGTAATTATACCCACCAGCTATACCAACCCCTTACTGTAGCGTCGGCATCTCTATTCCATCAGTTGATTTATGGCGGCGTAGTGCAGCCGTGGCGTGAGATATTCGATACTGGAAATTGCACAGTAACGGAAAATACGGGCGGCACCTCCGTGCGCTTCCCGAATCGTTTGCAGATATGTTTTGGTAACGCCACTTTTAATTTGGATATGACGCTGGCTGAGGGCTCCATATTTCGCACAGCCGCTGGGCAATCCTTTAACTTCGCTCAAACATTTGCGACCGTCCCTGCCGCTTTTATCACACCTATAACGGATATCAGTACAGAAACTCGAATTTTGTGCCCAGTTATCAACACTAATCTAAACGCAACGGGCACTCGAAGTATGTCAGCCATCAGCCGAGTTCTTTCTAGCGTTCGACTGGGCTACATTGCAATTGGAAAATGGTAATGATTATCACGCTTATCCCTCGCGGCCAGTCTATTGATGAGGCCAACCCGCTGCCCGCGCTGCATCTTGAGCGCAAGGGCGACACGCTCATCATCAACGGCGAATCATTCGATTTCAGCGTTATTCCCACTGGGGCGACTCTCCCGGACGGCCAAGCCGCAACGGGATGCCCCTTTATAGCTGGCGACATCGAGTGCGACGATGCTGGAACGCTGCGTATCTCGCTCGTGCTGCCCCATGCTGAGGGCAATGCAGCTCCGCACGAAGCTCGGTTTCCGCAGCCGATCGTAGACCCCGCAGACGGGCTGGTGCCGTTGCCCGAAACCGTCTGGCCACCGCCACCGCCAGCGCTGGACATGCTCGAACCTGAACAGGAGGTAGCCCATGTCCAAGATTGATTTGTCTGGACTGCGTACGACAGAGCAGAAGGCTGCAGAATCCGCACACGCAGAGCAGCAGCGTATCAACGCAGAGGCCCGCGCATACCTCTCATCGACCGACTGGTACGTCACTCGCAGGCGCGAGACTGGCCAGGATGTCCCACCCGACATTGCGGCGAAGCGTCAAGCGGCGCGAGATCGCGTGATCGACATCAACTGACCGGCCCAGTGCCGGTTTTTTTACGCCCCGTGAGTCGGGGCTTTTTCGTTTTTGGAGGCAGCGATATGCCCCGAAGGGTCATGAAGATGCGAGTTGAGGATGTAGCGATCCAGGCCGCAAACCGCACTACGGAGGCCGGTGCTGTGACTGGCTTTGTTGGCTGGCTGGCGTCTGTGAACTGGATAGGCTGGGCTGGTGTATTGATTGCGTTAGGTGGCTTGCTGGCGAATCTGTACTACCAGCGTCGACGCGATAGGCGAGAGCGGACCGAGCATGAGGCACGTATGCGGGTGATCGAACAAAGGTGTGAATGATGTGTGGACGTCAGCGTTTTGCCACTGTGGTCGTTACTGCTGCCATCGGCATTGCCGTAGTGTTTGTACCATCGCATGAGGGGCGCAATTTGGTTGCATATTTGGATCCTATTGGTATTCCGACAATTTGTGAGGGGTGGACCAGAGGCGTCCAGTTGGGCGATGTGGCCACTGATGCGCAGTGCGATGATTTAACACAGAGGGGTCTACTAGAAGCGGATGCGGTTTTCCAGCGTTGGGTGCCGGAGTCTGTGCGGGCCAATATGCCGGCGTCGGCCTACGCCATGTTCCTGAGCTTCATTTACAACGTGGGGCCTGGTGGGCATGGCGTCAAAGATGGATTTGTCTGGCTCAAGTCAGGTCGGCACAGCTCGATGCTGTTGCAGTTACAGGCGGGAAATATTGTCGATGCGTGTCAGCAGTTGCCGGCGTGGGTCACTGCAGGTGGTCGCAAATTACGCGGGCTGGAGCGTCGCAGGGCGGAGGAGATGCGGATATGTCTATCGGATCTGTCGTGATTCCAACATTGGCTCGATATGGTGTGATTGCGCTGCTGTCTGCTATCGCTGCCTGGAGCGCTCAAGGATGGCGGTATGGGGAGCGTATCGCACGGATTGAGCAGAGGTCTGCGCTGGCCGATGCTGACCGTGCCGTTGCCGTTGCCGATGCAGAACGCCGGATGCGTTTGATGGAAGCCGCATCTTTAAGAAAAATGGAGGAGAAGGATCGTGAAACCACGGAGAAACTGGTGGAAATTGCTGCTGCTGAACACCTTGCTGCTGATGAGCGCGTGCACAAAATTGCCACAGAATACGCTACCCGTTATCGTGTCGCCGCCGGGCGTGCCACCGCTGCCGCAGAGCGCAAAGCAGCAGATGCCGCCATCAGAATGTTTGCCGACATGCTTGGCGAGCTTGACGGCCTGGCGCAAATCTACGCAGCGGAGGCTGACCGCCGACGAGTAGCCGGACTGGCTTGTGAGGCGGTATACGACGACCTTCGGCCTGATCAATCACAAAACCAGCAGCACAATGTTTTGCAGATGATGCACTGAAGGTGGGTGGGGTGTGGCAAATAAAAAATCCGGATTTTCTCTGGTTTTGCTGACGAACGCGGATAGTAGTGTCCGGGGTAGCCATTTTTTTATTTTGTTGAGTTTATAAAGTGGCGGCTCTTATAATTGCCGCGCACAGTTTGTGTGCGGTGAGTGCGTTCAATAAATAAAATCAATCGAAAGCAGTAAGGACATCCGATGAAAAAATACCACTGGGGGATTGCCCTCGTTTCTCTTTCCTTGGCTGGTTGCGTGACCACCGATGATATGAAGGGCATGCTGGATTCCTTGAACAGTTTTGGCCAGACTGCCGGTGCGGATGCCCAGCAGGCAGGCGGGGCTGGAGGCACGGCCAATAGTTTGAAGAACTCGCCGTTGCACAATGTATTGCGTGAGAATCTGTCTTCGGACGGTCGTGCTCCGGAGTGGCCCAAGATCGCGGTGACCAATCTGCAGATCCCGGGCAGCCAGATGACGATGAACCGCAGCCTCAGCCTGAAGGCCAACGAGTGCATCCGTTTTGATGCAGTGCTCTGGCGCGATGCAAAACGGGTCGAGCGATTCAAGGATCTGTCGCTTTGCGCGTCCGATTTGCCCAGGCAGTCCAATGATTTTGTAATTACCTGGAAGAGTTTCCCCATTTCGGGCCGAACCTCGGGACAGGTTCGCACGGATGGCCCGACGCCGCCCTATAACAAGCTCCCGAGCGATCAGGCAATGGAACAGTGGATCCTGAATCAGTTCGGACTTTACTATGTCGGTTCCCTGCTGACCCTGATGGGATATGACCCCAACTTCACGTTGGATGATCGACGTTTCTGGATCCAGAACGTCAAACAGTAATATCCGGCTGCGGACTGTCTCGCAGGCATGAAAAAAGGAGCGACGCAAACCTGCGTAGCTCCTTTTTTATGTGCCGTCAGAGTGGCGGCATATCCGCTCAATACTCCCAGAAAATCCGCTGCAATTCCTTGGTGTCGTTGCCCTTGGTCAGCGCCAGCGCTGTCAGGATGCGGGCTTTCTGTGGGTTCAGGTCGTGTGCCACGACCCAGTCGTACTGGTCGTCAGGCTGTTCGGCGTTGCGCAGCACGAAACCGGCGGGTACGCGTGACGAGCGCACGATGAGCGTGCCGTTTTCACGCAGCTTGTTGAGTTCGGGCACGATGCGGTTGGGAACCGAGCCATTGCCCGTGCCTGCATGCACGATGGCCTTGACGCCCGATGCGCCGAGCGCCTGGACTGCCGTGGGGGCTACGTTGCCATAGCTGTAGGCGATCTCGACGGCTGGCAGTTCGGTGATGTCGTCGATATTGAACTCACTGTCGGTGGTGTGGCGCTTGACCGGGTCGCGGAACCAGTAGTTGCGGCCTTCGACCACCATACCCAGCGGCCCCCATTGGCTCTGGAAGGCATTGGTCTTGATGTTGACCAGTTTGGCGGCATCGCGGGCCGTGTGGATCTCGTCGTTCATCACGATCAGCGCGCCCTTGCCACGTGCATCCTCGCTGGCTGCCACGCTGATGGCATTGAGCAGGTTAAGGGCACCGTCGGCCGAAATGGCCGTGCCGGGGCGCATCGAGCCGACCATCACGATGGGCTTGTCGCTGTCGATCACCAAGTTCAGGAAGAAACCGGTTTCCTCCATGGTGTCGGTGCCGTGGGTGACTACCACGCCCGCGACCTCATCCTGCTTGAGCAATGCCGAAACCCGCTTGGCCAGCTCCAGCAGTTCGGCGTTGGTGAAGCTTTCGGAGGCGATCTGGAACACTTGTTCGCCACTGACGCGGGCGACGTTCTGTACTTCCGGCAGACCGGCCAGCAGCTTGTCCACAGGGACCTTGGCGGCGGTGTACGAGGCACTGTTCATGGCCGATGCACCTGCGCCGGCAATGGTGCCGCCAGTGGCGAGCACGACGATATGGGGTTTTTGCGTCTGCGCGGCGGCCTGTGCAGTGGCCGGTGCCGGGCTGCGTGCCTGCGCAGTCATGGCGGTCATGGCGGTCAGGGTCAGTGCCATGCTGCAGAGCAGGGTGGATAACAGTCTTTTCATGTGAGAGGTCCTGTCCAGGGGGAATGGGACACTCAAGATACAAGACCGTTCGGATAGCGACCATCGGGGTCTATCCTGTTGGGATTAACCCCGATAGTCATAATTTATCGACTATATGCGCTATCTGTGGGGAGCGTGTCCGATCGTGCGCATGGCTGCGTGTCAGGGAGTATCAGGCCCCCGCCCAGTCGATGGGTGCGTGCCCCTGTTGTCGCAGCCACGCATTGGCCTGGGCAAAATGGGCGCAGCCCAGAAAGGGCTGGGGCGGACGCCGGGCCGACAGCGGTGACGGATGGTTGGCCGTCAGAACCAGATGTCCCGCTCCCTCTGGCAGCAGCGCCTGCTTGGCCTGGGCATGCGCGCCCCACAGCAGGAAGGCCTTGGGGCCGGTACGGGCCACACTGTGGATGATTGCGTCGGTAAAGGCTTCCCAGCCTTGCCGGGCATGGGAGGCCGGCTGGCCGTCTTCGACAGTCAGTACAGTATTGAGCAGCAGCACACCCTGTCGTGCCCAGCGCGTCAGATCGTTGTCGTAGCCGGCGCTGCGGGTTTTGGCATCGACGGCGTGGGCGGGCTCCTGCAAGAGTGGCGGCTGGATGGTGCCCGAGCCGCCTGCAGTGGCAGGCAAACCGGCGATTTCCAGGAAAATATTGCGCAGACTGGGGGGGCGCTTGAAGCCGGTTGGCACCGAAAATGCCAGTCCTTGTGCCTGGCCCGGCCCATGGTAAGGATCCTGTCCGAGGATGATGACCCGGACGGTGTCAGGGGCCGTCAGGTGCAGCGCACGGAATGGCTCGGGTGGATAGATGGTGGCACCGGCCTGGCGTCGCTGTTCGATGTAGCGGTCCAGGGTGACAAACGAGGGGGCTGCCAGAGCATCCTGCAGGCGTGTGTGCCAGGCGGAGGGCAGGTGCCGTGCGTGTGCGTGAATCGGTTCCTGGAGCTGCGTGTGCGTCATGCAAATGCCTGGCTTGGGAATGCGTCCGCACACATAGGCTGGACGCGATGTGAGGGAAGGGCGAAAGGGGGCATGTGGCGAGTGAGGCTCAACGCTGGTCCAGTGTGGCCCCGCCATCGACGCGCAGGTCGTGCAGCGTAATGTGTCCGGCCCGCTTCGACAGCAGGAACAGGATGGCATCGGCAATATCGTCGGGCGTGGCGATCTTGCCCAGCGGGATGCCGAGCCTGAACTGGGCGGCATCACCCTGCAGCACGGTGTCGAGCGATGATCCCTGACGCCACATGGCACGTTGCATCTCGGTGTCGGTCGAGCCTGGGCTGACAACATTGACACGGATGCCATGTGGGGCCAGTTCCAGGGCCAGGCAGGCACTCATCTGCGTGACAGCGGCCTTGGAGGCGGCATAGGCTCCCATGCCGGCGCGCGGTGTGCCGGCCGCGTTCGAACTGACATTGACGATGGCACCCCGGCCCTGTTCGATCATGCTGCGCGCCACGCGGCGGCAGACATTGAATACCCCGGTCGTGTTCACATTGAATACCCGCAGCCATTGCGCATCAGTCAGATCGACGATGCGGCCCATTTGCAGCACGCCGGCCACGCAGGACAGGTATTGCACCGGGCCATGCTGCTGCTCGGCGGCGGCAATGGCGGTCTCGACGGCGGCAGCATCGCCGACATCGACCGACTGCAGGCACAGGGCATCCGGTTCGCCGATGCCATCGGCGTCCCAGGCCAGCCCGGCCAGCGTGGAGGTATCCAGGTCCAGGGCACTGACCCGGGCACCCAGCGCCAGCAATCGCAGGCTCAGTGCCCGGCCGATGCCGCTGGCCGCACCTGTGACCAGGACGTGGCGACCGGAAAACTCCGCATCGGGATGGGGTGTGAGCTGCATGATGATGGATTACTTGAGTGCGGCGGTAATGACGATCTCGACCTTGATGTCGGCATTGGCCAGGCGCGCCTCGATGGTGGCGCGCGGCGGGGCATTGCCGTCGGCGACCCAGGCATCCCAGGCCTTGTTCATGCCGGGGAACTCCTGCATGTTGGCGACGAAGATCTGTGCCATCAGGATGCGTGACTTGTCGGTACCGGCCTCGGCCAGCAGGCGGTCGATGATCTGCAGGACTTCGGCAGTCTGGCCGGTGATGTCCTGATCGGTGTTCTCGGGGATCTGGCCGGCCAGATAGGCCACGCCGTTGTAGACCGCCATGTCGGAGAGGCGCTTTTCGACGTTGAAACGCTTGATGTCGCTCATGAGAGGATTCCCTTGTGTGTTGTGGATGCCGAGAGTATCGCATGCAATAGCACATCGGCTCCTGCTGCAGCCCAATGCGGATGGATCTTTTCCGAAGGGTTGTGACTGATGCCCTCGACACACGGAATGAAGATCATGGCAGTCGGTGCAATCCTGCCGAGATGACAGGCATCATGTCCGGCACCTGAAATCATGTCCGCGGCATGGAGCCCCAGATGTTGTGCTGCTTGACGGATATTCGCGATGCATTGCGTGTCGAAGACCACCGGCGGATAGTCGAAGACTCGGCGTAGCGTGTAGTCCAACCCCAGTGGCTGGGCAATGGCGGGCAGCAGCTCAGCCAGTGCCTGTTCCTGCTGCTGCAGCATCTGCTCATCGGGATGTCGAAACTCGACCGAGAAAAACACCTTGCCGGGGACGACGTTGCGTGAGTTTGGCGAAACTTGCACCATGCCAATGGTGGCGCGTCCGTGCTCGCCTGCATCAAGGCCGATGCCGTGAATGGCGTGCGCCATTTGCGCGAATCCCGTCACGGCGTCGCGACGCAGGTGCATCGGGGTTGTGCCTGCATGTGCGCTGCGGCCGATCAATTCGATTTCAAACCAGCGCTGGCCCTGGGCACCCGTAACGATTCCGATGTCCTGGTGGCCTGCCTCGAGGATCGGTCCCTGTTCTATATGCAGTTCAAATGCGGCATGAATGGGAAATGCTTCTGCGGGTGACGAGCCAGCATAGCCGATGCTGTGCAATGCCTGCGCTACGCTGATGCCATTGGTATCCGTGCGCGACAGTCCGAAATCCAGGTCGAATGTGCCGCTGAATACGCCCGAGGCCAGCATGGCTGGGGCAAAGCGCGCGCCCTCTTCATTGGTCCAGTTGACGATTTCGATGGGGTGTTCGGTGCGAATGCCATGGTCATCCAGCGTACGCAATACTTCCAAGCCTGCCAGGACGCCGTACACGCCATCGTAGCGGCCACCCGTAGGCTGGGAGTCCAGGTGTGAACCCGTCAGCACGGGCGGCAGATTCTCGATGCTGCCGGGGCGGCGTATAAACTGGTTGCCCATGGCATCGACGCGGATGGTGTAGTGACTCTGGCGTGCCCAGGTTTCGAGCAGTTGCCTGGCCTGGCGGTCTTCTTCCGATAGCGCCAGGCGACAGACACCGCCATCGGGCGTGGCACCGATGCGTGCCATGGTTTCCAGGGTTTCCCAGAGACGGTCGTGACGGGTGCGAAGAGGCGGTTTCATGTGGGATCTTCCTTCTTGCGGTAGCGGAAATCGCAGTGTGAGGCACCTTCCATCACGGTTTGGGTGCGAGTCATCTCGATGTCGGGTGCATAGCCCTGGATGAACAGCGCATCACGGTGACAGGACAGAAGGTGGCCGATTTCGCCCAGCCCCATGGCTCGATACATTTCCGCGTAGCGGCAGCGCGTGACATCGTAGTCGTAGTGCGCATCGTCACTGCGATGGACTGTGGTTGTCAGGGCATCGTCCTTTTCCCAGAGTACCTGCAGCGCCACGAAGCTGCGTACATCAGGTTTGCCTGGTTCACGAACAGCGAACTCGCGGCCGGCCGCAATGGCAGCCTGGCCCACGGCCTCTCGGATAATGTCCGCGGCGCGAGCCTGACCCAGGTCGCGCACCAGAATGTCGTAGATGGGCTTGATGATTTCGGCCTCGATGCGGCGGCGCTCGAGAATGCCGATGTCGTGCTGGATAGTCTTCATGTGTGGATTGTCCGGCTCCAGCGATGTGTCTTGCTGGAACCGGCTGATCAAGTGGGTGTTACTGCTGGGTGCTGATGACCGAAACGGGCTTCCAGGTATTGTCGCGCACTTGGTAGATCGTGAAATACGGCTGCTTCAGGTTGCCTTCCGCATCGAATGCAATGGTGCCCGTGACGCCCTGGTATTCAATGGCCTGCAATACCGGCAGGTATTTTGCCGGATCGGCTGAGCCTGCTTGCCGGAATGCCTCAACCAGGACACCGACACCGTCATACGCAAAGGGGGCATGCAGTTCGATATGCGTATTGAAAGCGTCTTTGTAGGCCTGTTCGAACTCCTTGCCCCCGGGCATCTGTTCGACCGGTAGGCCGGGCTCCAGTGCGACCACGCCTTCCCCTTCCTTCTGGGCCAGTTCCAGGAATGTCTGGCTGACGAACCCACCTGCGCCTACCAGGGTGGCCTTGAGTCCGAGTTGCTTGATGCGGCGTGCCAGCGGTGCCGCTTGCGCATCGACACCCCCAAAGAAAATGACGTCCGGGTTCTTGGCACGGATGGCAGTCAATACTGCACTGAAGTCGACGGTTTTGTCATCGACATATTCTCTCGCCACAATCTCTCCACCGCCTTCGGTGATGGTGCTGGCGAACTGATCTGCCAGTCCTTGGCCGAATGCAGTCCGGTCATCGATGACGGCAATCTTTTTTGCCTGGAGCGTATCCAGTACATAGCGTCCGGCCAGTTGACCGCCGTCATCATCATGGCCCATGACGCGAAAGCTGGTTTTCAACCCTTGTTGGGTGTAGGCATGCCCGGTGGCGACGGGAGCGACCTGGGCAATGCCTGCGCTATGGTAGACACGGGCGGCCGGGATGCTGGTGCCGGTATTCCAGTGGCCGACGACGCCTGCAACCTGCTGATCCACCAGACGTTGGGCGACGGCGACAGCTGTACGTGGATCTGACTGATCATCTTCGGATACCAGCTTGAAGACGACCGTTTCGCCGTCGAGCTGGATCTGTGCGGCATTGGCTTTGTCGATGGCAAGTTTTGCACCATTTTCAAGATCCTTGCCTATGCGGGCGGCAGGGCCTGTCAATGGACCGGCGAGCCCGATAAGCACGGTGCGTTCGGCAAAGGCAGGGGTTGCCCCGAGACTGGACAGCACAGCGCTGATCAGCAAGGTGTGTTTGAGTGAGAAGCAGTTTTTCATGTGAGATCCTTGAAAAAATTGTGAGGTATGTCACTCACCCAGGTAGGTGGCGCGTACCAGGTCGTGCTGCAAAAGCGTGGAGGAGGAGCCGGACAGGTTGATTTCCCCGCTGTCCATGACATAGGCGCGTTCGGTGGCCTCCAGGGCCAGTTGCGCATTCTGTTCGACGAGCAGCAGGGTCATGTCGTTGCGACAAAGCTCGCCGATAATGCGGAAAATCGTGTCCACCATGATGGGTGACAGTCCCATCGATGGCTCGTCCAGCAGTAACAGCCGAGGTCGCGAGAGCAGGGCACGGGCCAGGGCCAGCATTTGTTGCTCACCGCCCGACAGCAGTCCGGCGGTTTGCGACAGCCGTTCGCGCAGACGGGGAAAGAAGGAAAACAGGCCTTCGATTTCGTCGGCTACCCGGTGCTTGTCGGGACGCAGATAGGCACCTGCCTTCAGATTGTCGAGTACCGACATGCGCGCAAAAATTCCTCGTCCCTCGGGCACCATCGCGATGCCTTGCCGCAAGCGCTCGTGCGCAGGCAAGGCCAGGATGGAACGGCCGGCATAGCGGATATCCCCGCCGGCGACCGGCACCAGGCCCGTGATGGCTTTCAGGGTGGATGTCTTGCCGGCTCCATTGGCCCCGATCAGCGTGACATGCTCGCCTTCATGAATATGCAGATCGATGGCACGCACGGCCCGGATCCCGCGATAATGCACATCCAGTCCTTGGATGCTGAGCAGGGCATCAGGCATGGTCGCGAGCTCCCAGGTAGGCAGAAATGACGTCTGGATGATGGCGAATGGTTGCGGGAGAACCGCAGACCAGCATGCGGCCATAATCCAATACACTGATCTGGTCGCAGAGCGACATGACGAGTTTGACGTCGTGCTCGATGAGCAGGATGGTATGGCCGTCGTCTCGAATGCGACGCAGGAGCATGCCCAGTGCTATTTTCTCTGCGGCGTTCATGCCGGCGGCAGGTTCGTCCAGCGCCAGCAGGCGAGGTTCGGTGGCCAGTGCCCGTGCGATTTCCAGCCTGCG